>DAINPM010000080.1:0-10193 GCA_036743455.1 Bacteroidales bacterium
TATTATTGATCATATCAGTCTGTGTGCTCAGGTCTGACAGATATATTTTTTCAGTATAAGTCAACATTATGGGCTTATATTTGTTACTTATTTGAGTGAAAAAATATGATTCACATGAATAAAATAGTATGGGTATATTTAACAATTTATTTACTGGCAATGAATACAGATTCTTTTTCCCAGGGAAAACTTCCTTTTAATGATCTTAGTAAAGCCGAATCGCAGGTAATAGAGAATAAAGGTACTGAAGCACCTTTTACAGGCAGATTTCTTGACAACAAGGAGAAAGGTACCTATCTGTGTAAGAGATGTGGTGCAGCTTTGTATCATTCTTCAGATAAGTTTGATTCTTCATGCGGATGGCCCTCTTTTGATGATGAGATAAAGGGTGCAATCAGCCGTTTTCCTGATGCCGACGGACGCAGGACTGAAATATTATGTTCTTCCTGTGGTGCACACCTTGGTCATGTATTTACAGGCGAAATGTTCACTGCCAAAAATATACGTCATTGTGTCAATTCCATATCTCTCGATTTTGTCCCGGAGATACTGGAGCCAGGCCGTTATGGTACTGCAATATTTGCGGGGGGCTGTTTCTGGGGTGTTGAATATCATATGCAAAAAGCCAGGGGAGTCGTTTCAGTAACTTCAGGGTATATAGGAGGTCATGTAAGAAATCCTTCGTACAAAGAGGTATGTACCGGTAATACCGGTCATGCTGAAGCCGTGAAGGTAATATATGATGCCGGTCAGACAAGCTATGAGGATCTTCTTAAGCTGTTCATGGAGATACATGATCCCACACAGAAAGGAGGTCAGGGACCGGATATAGGCGACCAGTACAGGTCTGAGATCTTCTATCTTAATGACCAACAGAAAAAAATTGCCGGTAATATTATCTCCCTGCTTAAAGCCCGGAACTACAGGGTCGTTACTGCTGTAAGCAAAGCTTCAGATTTTTTTGAAGCTGAGGATTATCATCAGGATTATTATTTTAATAATGGTAAAACACCTTATTGTCATTCATATACAAAGCGTTTTTAAGAATCTCTTAAAATTTCTTAAAATTTTTATAATAAATTCGGAAGCTTACAGATAATCGGTTAACTTTAAGCAATTAAAATTGAATCTGGTTACTGCATGAATTCTAAACATATTGAAAATAAGGCTTCTGTCCATAGAAAGACAAAGGTCTGGTTTTTTATTACGGGTGCTGCTGTTGCCCTTATTCTTCTTTTCTCAGCAAATAAGCTTATTGTTTATACTTCAACCGATGAATTTTGTATGATTTGTCATGTTCATCCTCATGCAGAGCAGACATGGCGCTTGTCAACCCATTATAACAATAATACGGGTACTGTTGTTCACTGTGTTGATTGTCACATGCCACCTGAAGGAGAAGGTTATATATGGGCTAAAGCAAAGCATGGCTTAAAAGATCTTTACGGTTATTTATTCAAGGATAGTGCTGATTTTAACTGGGAGGAGAAAAGTCTGGTTGAGTATGCTAATACTATTGTATATGAGAATTCATGTCTCAGATGTCATCAGAATCTGTTCCCCGTGAATCTGTCAGTTAACGGAGGCAATGCTCATTTACTCTATACTACCAGTACCGATCCGGTTAGTTGTCTGAATTGCCATATTGATGTAGGTCACTATGATGAAGATGCTGTTCTGCATGATCATGATACGGCTTTTGGTATAACAGTTACATCAACAGAGCCTCCTTTTGAAGCTGCGGCAGAAGTTGATACTTTTGAAAGTTTCACAGAGACCCTTCCCGGGACCAGAGTCTCATTTGATATGGTTGCTCTGCCCGGTGGTACATTCAAAATGGGCAGTAATGAAGATGAGCCACTTCGTGATGCAGACGAAGGCCCTGTGAGGGATGTGACTGTCTCTCCTTTCTGGATAGCCAAAACAGAGGTGACATGGGATGAATATCTGGCTTTTTTCAGAGCTACCAGCTCACAGGGGAGAACCGATGGACAGGTTGTGACAACAGGGAATGTGGATGCAATAAGCGGAGCAACACCTCCGTGGGGTGCACCTGATCAGGGATGGGGTAAAGGAGCCAGACCTGCAATAACTATGTCGTGGCATGCAGCCAATGTATATTGCCAGTGGCTCTCACTGGTGACAGGGAAAAAATACCGTCTGCCCACAGAAGCTGAATGGGAATACGCCTGCAGAGGAGGAACAGAAACACCGTATTTTTTCGAAGGTAATCCGAAAAAATACTCATCTGAAGGTTTCCTGAGGAAATTCCTTGGAGCCGATACATCTGTTATTGCCTCATATGCAGTATACAGCCTGAACAGTGCTTCAAAAACACAGGAACCATCTTTTGTTAAACCCAACCCTTTCGGACTGCTTAATATGTCGGGTAATGTTGCAGAATTCTGTTCCGATTACTATGCAGAAGATTTCTACGCAAACGATAGTGTTTTTGTCAATCCGGCAGGTCCGGAAAGAGGACAGGAGCATGTTATAAGAGGAGGTTCTTTCAAGAGTGATGCAAAAGATTTGAGAAGTGCTGCACGTGACTTCACTAAAACAAAAGCCTGGCTTGTCACTGACCCACAGATGCCCAAGAGTATATGGTGGTATTCCGATTGTATAGATGTAGGTTTCAGAGTCGTGTGTGAACCGGACAGTTCTTTGTTGTAATTGAAAGCTCAGGGTTAAGAGGAGTGGTGAGTGGTGAGTGGTGAGTGGTGAGTGGTGAGTAGTGAGTAGTGAGTAGTGAGTGGTGAGTGGTGAGTAGTGAGTGGTGAGTAGATACTGCTAAATGTCAGGAAGGGGAGAATTGTTGTAAGGAGAAGAGAAGGTTTAGGGGGAGCGAAATGAAAGGCTTGATTTGAAAAAATATAATATATCAATAATGGAGAATATTAACAGAAGGAAGTTCATTGGAAAAACGGCATTGGCTGCCGGTATTGGTATAGCGGGAGCAGGAGCTCTTATATCAGCATGCGGGAAAAAAATGCCGGAAAACAGGGAAATGGGTTTACCTCCCGTATTAAAAGGTGCCCCTGCAGGAAAGAAACTGAGGGCTGCTCTCATCGGATGT
Organism: Bacteroidales bacterium; assembly: GCA_036743455.1. Taxonomy (GTDB): domain Bacteria; phylum Bacteroidota; class Bacteroidia; order Bacteroidales; family VadinHA17; genus LD21. Next base: position 3,077 of record DAINPM010000080.1, read on the forward strand.
GGAGCCAGAGGAACAGGAGCTGCTATTAATTTCATAAGTGCCGGGCCCGACCTTGAGATAATAGGACTGGCTGATGTTTTTCAGGATCAGATAGATGTATGCCGTGAAAGATTTGAATCATTCAACCTGCCCATACCGGAAGAAAACTGTTTTGCAGGTTTCGACGGATACAAAAAGGTGATGGCACTCCCTGATCTGGATGTTGTGCTGCTGTGTACTCCTCCCCAGTTCAGACCGGAACATTTCCTTGAAGCAATAAAGATGAATAAACATGTGTTCATGGAGAAACCTGTTGCTGTTGATCCTGTTGGCATACGTTCGGTTATCACATCGGCAAAGAAAGCAGAAGCACTTGGACTAAATGTGGTTACAGGAACACAAAGGCGACATCAGGAAGATTATATAGAAACTTATAAGAGGATTAAAGAAGGAGCTATTGGAAGAATAACATCCGCAAAAGCTTACTGGAACCAGGATCATGTGTGGTTCAGGCTTCGTGAACCAGGATGGAATGATATGGAATATATGATACGCAACTGGAATAACTTCTGTTGGCTTTGTGGTGATCATATACTTGATACTCATGTGCATAACATAGATGTTGTAAACTGGTTTCTTGGCAAATATCCCGAAAGGGCTATCGGTTATGGTGGTCGTGCACGTCGTGTGACAGGCGATCAGTATGATTTTTTCAGTATAGATTTTGATTACGGAAATGGTGTCAGTTCGCATAGTATGTGTCGTCAGATCGACAGTTGTGCCAACGGAACAGGTGAGATCATTATGGGGACAGAGGGATATACCAATTGTCAGAATACGATATGGGATCATAATGGCAAGGTAGTATGGCAGTTCGAATATCCGAAGGATGAATACGGTAATCCCATGAATCAGATAGAGGTACCTCCCTATGTTCAGGAACACATGCATCTTGCGTATGCTATCAGAACAGGTGATTATGTAAATGAAGGAGAACAGACAGCTCTTTCAACCCTTACCGCCATTATGGGTCGTACTGCAGCTTATACAGGGCGGCAGATAACATGGGATGAGATATATAAATCGGATATGGATCTTGGTCCTTCGAAGATCGAATTCGGACCTGTTGACATGGTTTTTGAGACTCCCGTACCCGGGACACCTGTGAATGTCTAAATTGTTTATGATTTAATCTTAATACTAATTTTATACCACAATGACAAAGAAAACAACAAGAAGGGATTTTCTAAGACGATCTGCGGCTGTTTCGGCCGGAGCATTTGTATTTCCTCATATTGTGCGTCCTTCCGCACTGGGCCTTGGTGGTGTTCTGCCTCCCAGTGATCGTGTTGTGATCGGATCAATAGGTGTTGGATCACAGGGAATGTCAAATATGAGAGATTTCCTGGAACTGAAAAATGCAGTTCAGTTCGTAGCTGTTTGTGATGTTGATACCGACCATCTCACAAGAGCAAAGGAAACGGTGGATAAAGCAAATGGAAACAGGGATTGCAGGACTTATGATGATTTTCGTGAGTTTCTTGAAAAGGAACAGCTTGATGCTGTTGCTCTCGCACTGCCGGATCACTGGCATGGAATAGTTTATACTGAAGTAATAAACAAAAAAGTGGCCGTCTATGGCGAGAAGCCAATAAGTCGTACGATAGAAGACGGAAAGACCATTGTTGCTGCAGCCAAAAAGAATAACACTTTATGGCAGACAGGCAGCTGGCAGCGTTCACAGCCCAATTTTCACAGGGGAGCAGAACTGGTTATTAACGGAAGAGCTGGAAAGATAACCTATATTGAAGTTGGTCTGCCTGATGGAAACAGAGGAATAGGAACTCCTCCCATACAGGAAGTTCCCGCAAATCTTAACTGGGATATGTGGCTCGGTCCGGCTCCAAAAGTACCGTACCGCGGAGTGGTACACTGGGACTGGAGATGGATACTCGATTATTCCGGTGGTCAGCTTACTGACTGGACAGGCCATCATGTTGATATAGCTAACTGGGGAATGGGAATGGAATATATGACGCCTGTTGAAATAGCCGGATCAGGTGTTTACCCGGCAGAAGGTCTCTATGACGCACCTGTTGAATATGATTTCCGATGTAAATATGAGAACGGTGTCACTATGAGAGTAGCTAACTCTTCCAGGCTGGAACTTGGGATGGGAACAACATGGTATGGTGATCTGGGTTGGATACATACAGACAGAAACGGTGTGCTCACCGCTTCCGATCCGAAAATCCTGGATGAAGTAATAGAAGAAAATGAAATCCATCTCTATAAGAGTGATAATCACTGGCAGAATTTTGTCGACTGTGTCCGTTCGGGAAAACAGCCGATAGCTCCTATTGAACCTGCATTCACTGCCTGTATGGTTGGTTTGCTCGGGGAAATAGCCATGACAACAGGTCAGACTATCAAATGGGATCCCGAAAAACAGGAGATAATAGATAATACACGTGCCTCCAGACTTGTCGGAAGGCCATACCGTAAACCGTGGACTTTACCAACCGTTTAAATATGAAATGATATGAAGAAACAATACCTTATAATACTGTTTGCAGTCATAACTGCTCTGTTTACGGCCTGTCAGTCAGGAGATGTTTATAAAACACTTATTATTACTGGTCAGGGTGACCATAACTGGAAATATTCTTCTTCTGCTCTGCAACAAATTTTTGACGAAGCAGAATTATTCAAAGCTGAAATAATTAATACTCCTGCTAAGGGAGAAGATATGTCAACCTTTAAACCGGATTTTTCAAAATATCAACTTGTTGTTCTCGATTACAACGGTGATTCCTGGAGTGACGAAACGAAGGCCTCTTTTGTTGATTATGTAAGAAATGGAGGAGGGCTTGTTGTTTATCATCCTTCTGTCAAAGCATTTCCGGATTGGCCTGAATACAATGAGATGATTGGGCTGGGGGGCTTTAATGGCCGAGATGAGACCAGTGGTCCTTTAGTCTATTACGGAATGGATGGAGTTGTTGTTGATGATACTACGAAAGGTCCTGCCGGTGCTGTGGAAGAAAGGGCTGATTTTGAAGTCAGAATACAGGTAAATGATCATCCTGTAACACAAGGACTGCCGGTAAGATGGATGCAGGCAAATGATGTGATGCTTACTAATCTGAGAGGTCCTGCCAAAGAGCTTCAGATACTGGCAACCAATTCACCCAGAATGATGTATTGGAGGAGACCAGGGGCTCAGCCTCCGAAATATTTTCCTGTTCTGATGGCAATAAATTATGGTAACGGAAGAGTCTTTAATACTGTCTTGGGTAATGTTGATGATGGATCAGGAGTGGCTATGCAGAGTGTCGGGTTTATTGCTACTCTGCTGAGAGGAGCCGAATGGGCAGCTTCAGGCTCCGTTACACAGGAAGTGCCTTTCGACTTCCCGACAGCAGCCGGACCAGTGATACGTACAGGTTTTAAAGCAGTCACCCTGGAAGAAGCCTTTGACCGTATCGGATCCTATGAAACAGGAAGCAGCAGTACAAAATATATGACCTTCATCAGAAGGCAGATAACAGATGCTGCAGGTGATGAAAAAACATTGCTTGACCTGGAAAAAAAGATGGTAAATGTGCTTAAGGATGAAAATGCAACAGCTGATGCAAAAAAACTTATCCTTCGCGAACTGAGCTGGATGGGTACAGATTATTGCATCGATGCCATTAACAGCCTTTCTTCCGATCCTGAACTGCAGGAGATGGTTGATTTTGCTCTGACACGTTTACAAGCTAATTAACATACTTTTATGTATCTTTAATGCGCATTGGTCAGCAAGACCGGTGCGCATTACTTTTTTAATGTAAACAGTATGGCAATGCTTTCTCTGGTGATCCCCATATTCAATGAAGAACAGATCATAGATGAACTGCTGACAAGAACAGTTAAAGCTGTTGAATCCATTACAGCTGATTACGAAATAATATTTGTGGATGACGGCAGTACTGATAACAGCAGTGAACAGATACTTAACTACCGTAAGAAGAACAGTAGGATAAAGCTTCTTTCCCTGTCAAGGAACTTCGGACACCAGGCTGCTTACACGGCGGGACTGGAATATTCAAAAGGCGATATAATTGCCATGCTTGATGGTGATCTTCAGGATCCGCCGGAACTTTTACCGGAGATGTACAGAAAAATAACAGAAGAAGATTATGATATAGTAAGTGGTAAACGAAGCGGACGAAAGGGGCATCTCGGACGAAATCTGTCGTCAACAGTTTTTCATCTTATTTTTAAAAATATCGGAGATATAAAAAACATGGAAAACTACGGTAACTATTCAGTTATGAAAAGAATAGCCGTAGAAGCTCTTTTGTCTATGAAAGAAAAGGTTCGTTATCTTCCCGGACTCAGAACTGTAATAGGATTTAAACAGGGCTTTGTTGAATATATCAGAGATGAGCGCTTTGAAGGAAAACCAAAGATGACTTTCCGTAAACTGTTTACACTTGCATCTGATGCCATCTTTTCTTTTTCACGCTTCCCTATCGCTTTATGCCTTATTCTGGGTACTGTAGGCACGGCAGTGTTTATGGGAGCCGGATTATATGTGATCATTGCCAAAATAAGCGGAACAGCTGTCCCGGGCTGGTCATCAACCCTGCTCAGCCTGTATTTTCTCGGATCAATACAACTTGTTTTTCTGGGAATTATAGGAGAATATATTTTCAGAAATTACAAAGAATCACAAAACAGACCTGTTTATTTTGTACGAAAATTTTATGATGATACGGACACAAATTGATGGAAAACAGGATATTAAAATATATCTTTTTTATATTTTCAGCATCTCTACTCATATTAATGCTCCTGATGAGCAGAAATGCAGGTATTTCATGTGATGAAGTACTTCATTATAAACATTCCGTAGCCGTATGTGACTTCTTTTCCACTCATGGTAAAGACACATCAGCTCTGCATACTCCGGAAACAAATCTTAAATACTATGGTCAGTCTTATGATAACATCACCACGATGCTTATCCGGTGGCTGGATATAGATGATGTTTACAAATTTCGTCATTTAATGAGTGCAGCAGCAGGATGGGCTGCTGTTATGATCACAGCATTGTTCGCTGTCTGGTTATCGGGATACGGAACAGCTGTTCTTGTTCTTCTTTTATTTGCCGTTTCTCCCGTTTTCCTTGGCCACTCAATGAATAACCTGAAGGATATACCATTCGCCCTTTCGTATATCGCAGGAATTTTCTTTTCATTGCGTATTGTAAGGCCTGATAATGACGGCTACAATCCTTTAAATGTCTTCCTTTTAATAATGGCAATAGCTTTTGCAATCAGTCTAAGGGCAGGCGGCTTGATTCTTATTTGTTATCTTTTTCTGTTTTTCTTTCTGGCAGAGTTGTATAAGTATTACAACAGGAAAATATTTTCCATCTCCAATCTAATGTGGAAATTAATTCTGCTTGTTCTGATATCTTTTGCTGCTTTTTTCCTGGGGATATTACTATGGCCCTATGCTTTGCTTGGTCCCTTCCGGAATGTGGCGGAATCGTACCATATAATGGCACATTATCCTCTTACTTTCCGGCAGCTTTTCGAAGGAACAGCTCAATGGTCCGATTTTATGCCATGGTATTTCATTCCAAAATCAATGCTGATAACCATACCTTTGATTGTTCTCACCGGTTTTTTTACTTTCTTCATTTTTGCAGGTAGGATATACAGGTCGGGTAAATTGTTTGTGACAGGTATGACGCTTGTCACACTACTGTTTCCGCTTGTTTTTGTTATTATTATCAAATCGAATGTTTACAGCTCATGGAGGCAGTTTTTATTCCTGTACCCGGTCATTGTGCTTCTGTCGGCTACAGGCTTAAATTGTCTTTTAGTGGTTATGAAGAACAGATTACTCAGGATAGCCATTATCTGCACAATAATTATTACGTCTGTTCATCCTGCACTTTATATGATACGTAATCATCCTTATGAGTATATATATTTCAATCAGCTTGTTGGTGGATTGAAAGGTGCTTACGGTGATTATGAAACAGATTATTATTATACGGCACAGACTGAAGCCTCTGCCTGGCTGATCGATTATCTAAAGAAGAACAACACCGACAGTGCTGTTATTAAGGCTACTTTTTCTGTTGAATGGCCCTTCCGGGATTATCCTGAATACCGGACATCTTATCTTAGGTTTGAAGACAGAAGTATGCATAATTGGGATTATGCTATAATAACAAACCGTTATATACCGCCAGTTCATATTAAAAACAGAAGATGGCCGTCTTCATCCTCTGTTTTCAATATATATGCCGACAGTGTGCCTGTATGTACTGTTCTGAAACGCTGCACAAAGGCTGATTATCTTGGATATCAGTCTCTTATATCGAAAAAGTATGATGAGGCAGTAAAATATTTTGAAGAAGCTGTTAAGATTAATGACGAGGATGAAATGATTTTTTATAATTTTGCACGGGCGTTGAACGAAACAGGGCAGTCAGTAAAAGCTGATTCACTGTTAGCTGTAGCGCTGGAAATAAATCCCGGTTTCGAGCCGGTCCTGATGTATTCGGGAGATATTGCTGTTGAAAGGGATGAGAGAGAATCAGCTTTTAATTATTATAAAAAGCTGATTAAGGTCAATATGAAGCAATATGAGGCATATGTCAAGCTGGCGCGTTTACTGGAGGAGAATGACCGGATGGAGGCAAGGAGATTATTAAGGGCTTGTCTCAGGATAAATCCTGGATACAGACCTGCAATAATTGCTCTGGGTGATACATACAGGGACACGAATATTGAAATAGCGAAAAAATATTACAGATTGGCAGATACTATTAATAATTAAATAAGCAATAAGATGAAAAAAGTATTACAAGTTATGGTTTTTTGTTCAGTTTTTGCACTGGGTGCACTTACTGCAGTTAATGCCCAGCAGCCACAGGGCGGAATGACAGATACTGTTAATATGGATACAGAAGCTGTACCTACTTTCTATTATGATATTGAAGACAGTGAAGAAGGTGGATCAGAAGGAAAAAGCTCCACAGGCACTATAGCTATTATTATTGGTGCAGTTGTGGTTGTTGGTGCGGTAGCATTCTTTCTTCTGAAGAAAAAGAAATAGAATACCAGGCGTA
>DAINPM010000081.1:0-9024 GCA_036743455.1 Bacteroidales bacterium
TGTATTTCCTTAAAGATATAGAGCTTTTTACCAGTCTTGATGAAACAGAATTACAGGAACTGACGAAAAGTGTCAGAGAGAAACACTGTAATATCGGCGATATAATCTTTCATGAAAACAGTCCCAGGGAAGATATTTTCATAATATATGAAGGAGAGGTGGAATTATTCAAGATAAATTCTTACGGAGCTGAGGTGAAATTAGCTATTTTTGGAAAAGGCGACTTTCTTGGAGAAGGAATATGGGATCCGGGTTCTCTTCATTCCACATCGGCAAGGGCGATAAAGAAGACAATACTGCTTGATCTTAAAAGGGAATTTCTGAATTACAGTGCAGGAACAACGCTGAAGATATTATCAAATATAACAGGAATTATTTCAGGGCGGATGCGTAATGTAAATGCCCGGATGCTTAATCCGGCAGCACAGTATGAGTCCGGAAGGACGCGTATGGAAAAAGATCTTTTAGGATCAAGGGCAGTGCCCTATGAATCATATTACGGAGTACAAACTCTAAGAGCTGTAGAGAACTTCAATATTACAGGTATCACTCTCGGGTTTTTCCCTTCAATCATTGAAGCTATGGCAATGGTTAAGGAAGCAGCTGCAAAAGCTAATTTCAGTCTCGGACTGCTTAAAGAAAACGTAAAAGACGCAATTGTTCAGGCATGTAATGAGTTAAGGAACGGGAAATATCATAATCAGTTCGTTGTTGATATGATTCAGGGAGGAGCAGGCACTTCAACAAATATGAATGCCAATGAAGTTATAGCCAATCGCGCCCTTGAGTTACTTGGCCATAACAGGGGGGATTATACATACTGCCATCCGAATAATCACGTGAATATGTCACAATCGACTAACGATGCTTATCCGACAGCTATTAAGATGGCTCTCTTCAACTCAAATAAAAAACTGGTTGATACATTAAATACTTTAGTTGCTTCATTCAGGAAGAAAGGAAAGGAGTTTTCTCATATCATAAAAATGGGAAGAACACAACTGCAGGACGCCGTTCCTATGACTCTTGGTCAGGAGTTTGAAGCCTACGCAGTAACTCTGGAAGAGGAGACGGAAAGACTTGATCAGAATGCAAAATTATTCCTTGAAATAAATATGGGAGCAACAGCAATAGGAACAGGCATCAACTCAGAACCGGGTTATTCTGATGAGGTTGTAAGGTATCTGAAAGAAATATCCGGGCTCGATCTTGTTCTCGCATCAAATCTTGTAGAGGAGACCCAGGATACAGGGGCATTCGTGATGTACTCGTCTGCAGTTAAACGTCTGGCTGTTAAACTGTCGAAGATATGTAACGACCTCAGATTGCTTTCTTCAGGTCCGCGGACAGGTATAAATGAGATCAACCTTCCTGCTATGCAGCCAGGATCATCTATAATGCCCGGGAAAGTGAATCCGGTCATCCCAGAGGTGGTAAACCAGATAGCCTTTAAGGTAATCGGTAATGACCTGACAGTGACAATAGCTTCTGAAGGGGGACAACTTGAACTTAATGTCTTTGAGCCTGTGATAGTCCATTGCATATTTGAGTCAGTTGAGATGCTGATCAACGGAATGAAGACTTTAAATTACAGGTGTATTGAAGGTATTACGGCAAATGAGGATCGTTGCCGGGAAATGGTGCTGAACAGTATAGGCCTGGTAACAGCATTAGTCCCATGGATTGGCTATGAAGCCTCAAATGAACTTGCACGGGAAGCTCTTGAAAGCAATAAGAGTGTATATTCTCTTGTCCTTGAAAAAGGTCTTTTATCAAAAGAGAAACTAGACCAGGTTCTGGCACCTGAAAATATGATCAGACCAGGAAAGATGAGATAAGTAATTGATTGTCTGGAGGTATTCGGTTTTGTGATATTAATTGATATTTGAACCGGACATATGAGGATATATAAATCACAAAAACACTTTATGAAGACTATTAAGTTTATTCTTGCTTTGGCAGTCTGTCTTTTGCTTATTTCAAATATCTCGTGTGTCAGGCCCGCAAAAGAGACGAACAATAGCGCTTCTTTAAGGGAGCGGATATCTCTCAATGATAACTGGAGGTATTTTAAGTATAATTCTCTGGCAGATGATCTGATATATGATAACCGTCCTGAAGTATCCAATTATATTGATAACAGGCCTGCTGACAGCAAGCCTGATGAAGCCCTTGCACTGCAGTCTGCCGGTACAGTTCTTAAACCATGGATATTGCCATCAGGTAATGATTTTATCAGTGATCCGGATAACCATTATGAAAGGCCGGAGGGTAATCCCGGTAATGATTTTCCTTTTGTCCTTGACGATTTCGATGATAGTTCGTGGACATTGTTAAACCTGCCTCACGACTGGGCAGTTGAAGGACCTTTTTATGAGGCACCAAATCCTGTGGTGGGAGGTGGTATGGGACTGGCACTCGTGATAGTCCGTTCACATAAGGATGATTACGGAAAGATAAAGCTGACAGTAAAATCAGATGATCTGGAATCTTCTTCAGTTATTATTAACAGCCGGTCTGCTGTTCGCTGATTAAATTCCCTGAAAATTCCACAAAACAGGAAAAGGACCTGTATATTAAACATATATTTGTATAACTGATCCGGAACAAATGGTTTATTCATGGAAAACATTTTTCTACAGACTGATTATTGACCCATTGGTTAAAAGTATAAGAATCAGTTTGTTGTCTTTTGTAAGGCCGGGAGACAAAGTGATAGAGATTGCCTGTGGTACCGGAGTTCTGTCTCAGGCTATGGCACACAAAGCAGGACATGTAACAGGTATTGACCTTTCAGAGGAAATGATTGCCACTGCCAGGCGATCAGCTGTCAGTAGAAAAATTGGGAATATAAGGTTTGAACTTCTTGATGCATCAAGACTTTCTGGTATCCCGGATAATAGTTATGATAAGGCAGTAACCTCATTATCCATGCATCAGTTCGACCGGGATGTTGCCCTGAAGGTTATTTCTGAAATGCGAAGAATAGCACAAAGAATAATTATAGCTGACTACAACAGTCCGATGCATAAGGGTCCGGCAAGATCACTTGCAGAGGCTATTGAGTGGATGGCAGGAGGTGATCATTACCGTAATTTCAGATATTATATGAAGAATAATGGTATAGCGGGTCTGGCAAAAGAAGCAGGATTAAGAGTGATTGATGTCAGGATTACAGGGAGAGGTGTCTTCACCATTGCAGAACTGGCTGTTTAAATACTTGAAATATGAATTTATAATTATATATTGATGTAAATTTTAATTAATACTTTGCCAAAATGAAAAAACGACTTATTGCTGCTATCATTGTGATTATTAGTGGAATAACCATAATGAATCCATGTGTCCTTCAGGGGCAGACTTCACAGGAAAAGCCTGTATCCAGGATCATTGAAGACGGAGGAACGGGTCCCTATCCTGCTTTAATGCTTACAGAAAGTACTCTGCCCACTCATACTGTCTTCAGACCTCAGGATCTGTCATCCTTCGGTGAGAATAACAAGCTTCCGGTTATTGCATGGGGCAATGGGGCCTGTGCAAATTCTCCATGGGAACACGTAAATTTTTTATCAGAGATTTCATCTTATGGATTTCTGGTAATAGCCATCGGCCCAATGCCGGCTGAAGGGGAAAAAGGCAGAGGCCGATCTTCCTCTTCACAGTTAACAGATGCAATTGACTGGGCAATAGCTCAGAACAGTGAAAGGACCAGCCCGTATTTTAATAAAATTGATATCACAAAAATAGCTGTAAGCGGTATGTCATGCGGTGGCTTACAGGCACTGGAGACAGCTGTTGACAGGCGGGTTACGACGGCTGTTATCTGCAACAGCGGTATATTACCTGATCCGGGCAGTGGTATGGCGGGTATGCCGGGACTTGCAAAGGATCATCTCTTAAAGCTGCATACACCTGTTCTGTATATACTAGGTGGAGAAACTGACATTGCCTATGCAAACGGAATGGACGATTTTAAACGTATTGATCATGTGCCGGTTTTTGTGGCAAATATGGATGTCGGTCATGGCGGGACTTACAGTAAACCTCATGGCGGGGAATTTGCCGGTGTTGCAAGATCCTGGTTTCAGTGGCAGCTTAAAGGCGACGATGAAGCAGGGATGCTTTTTAAAGGCAAACCCTGTGGACTTTCCAAAGATTCTAAATGGAAGGTTGAAAAAAAGAACCTTGATTAAGCCTGTCATTCTCTGGAAGCAATACAGAAGTAATAATAAACCCACATGCTTACAAGTACAAACACGAACGGAAATACTTTAAACATGTGGGTTTTCCCTATAGTTCAGAACACACTATGTGCCCTTAGAAATAGTAATTATTTAAATCCTCTTATTTGTTGTAATCAAAGGTTACAATGATCTTACCGCTTCCTTCTCCCGGAACAACTTTAAGATTCATTTGTCCCATAACTTCAGTACCCTTTCCCAGTTCAGACAGTTTGGCCGTTACTGTAGGCTCATTTCCTGATCCTGTCAGTTCAGCGGCAGTTAACTCTCCACTCCAGAGAACAGGACCAAAAGTATGTCTTAAAGTGTAAAAATCAGGTGTGATATCATCAAAAACATACTCATTGATACCTTCATAAGTCATTTTTCTGACCATTGAGCCTGCTTCTTGTCCAAACCCCATCATACCACGACCTCTGCCTTTCGTGAGTTCAATCTCTGCACCTCTTCCCATAGTTTCTTCAGTCACTTCTCTGTAGTAATCCGTGCCGCTGTCAAATGCCTCAACTTCAAAATGATATTCAGGATCCTTGTTAAGACTGTGGATGGTTATAGTGTTGGCATCATAAACCATGTAATTATTGTATAATTTTCCGGGTTCAATACCATAACGGACAACATAACCATCGGCTCCGGGAACGGGATCCCATAAGAGGGTAGCATCGCGGCGGTCTTCCGGATTCCGGACAATTTTCACATTGCTTACTTTCGTGAATTTTGCAACATCAGGATTACCGAAAATACGTAAATCCTTGACGGCAAATTTACCTTCATCATGGGTGAATACATTGGTTATTTTTACATACCTGGCTTTTACAGGTTCGGGAAGCTCAATATAATCATGCCTTAAATCCTGAGTAACATTGCTTTTATCAATAAGCATTGACCAGTTTTGATTATCGTTTGAAACCTGGACGGTGTATGACTGAAAGCGATCCAGACTGCTGCCACCTCCAAAGCCAAAACCCCGGCCCATTTCTATCTTTGCATCCTGCTGATCAAAATTGACCTGCAGAGCATATAAATCACATTCTTTTCCAAGATCTACAGTCATATATTCCCCGGGATCTCCTGTTTCAGCACTCCAGTGGGTCATGAAATCTTCGTCTACAGCATTAGCCGGCTTATATCCTTCAAGAGTTGATGATACTTCAACATATTTTTTCAGAGATAAAAGCATCCAGCCTGTAAAATTATTATCTACAGCATTATCTTTAATTCCCGGATAATACTGAGGGTAGTCACCAAAAGCAGTGTTGGAATGCATAACACCATCAGCATCCACATCAGTAGGGAACAGAGCCATCTCAGAACCACCTCTTCCACTGCCATAATTGGATGGTATCATACAAATAGTCCATAATTGCCCGTTTTTATCATGGAAAGTACTGCCATGACCTGCTCCGGGAGAGAAACCTGTTGTTTTAAATGTCAGTGGATTATGCTGAGAATATTCAAAAGGCCCCATAGGATTATCGGAGACATAAACGCCATGTGAATATGAAAGGAATTCGAGTCCGATTGCTGCATATTGAAGGTAATATTTCCCGTTATGTTTCGTTACCCAGGGACCTTCTATCCAGGGATATTCTTCAGGAAAATATTCTCTGTGATCGAAATAAGGAAATATAACATCTTCTGCTCTTCTCCTTTCAAAACCATGCTCTTTATAATCACCAAAGAAACAAACTTTGGATTCTCCTATCTCCTTAAAAGTATTAGGATCCAACTCGACAACCTTTATCGGCATAATCTGAGACCATCCATAATACATATATAATCGACCGTCATCATCAAAAAACATGTTAGCATCTCCGTAACGGTCACTGTCAAAAGTGCCTGTCTGCTCCCAGTTCCCTTCTTTCGGGTCGCCTACACATTTATATACGTCTTTCTGGTTCATCGAACAGGCATACAATGTCTCATTATTAATTGCGACTGATAATACACCACCGGGGAAATTCGGAGCTGTAACATAGGTCCAGTCTCTCAGATTATCAGAAAACCAGTATCCCCTTCCTCCCGTGATGAAAAGATAATAATCATCCTGGTAAAGAACCACAACAGGTTCACCGGCCCTGCGGGCCCTCTCTGATCCAACATGAAGGTTGATAGGATTACAGAAAGTCAAAGGTTTATCTGTTATTCTGACAGTAAAATCCTCTGCTTTCTCAACAGTCTGCGTACATGAGATCCCGCTTATTATAAACAGGGCCAGTACCAGGGGTAATGCAACTTTAAAAGATAGCTTAATCATGACTTAAGATTTTTAATCCGTTTAATTTATAGACTTTTAAAATAAATGTGTACCTTACACTAATAAACAGATATATTTGTATAAATAAAACTTAAAGATATAAAGAAATAATTAATTGTTTATTTTACACTTATTGTTTTTTTTATTTTTTTTATGGATCGAAATTTTGTTTTGAATTGGATTAAGGTGGGGGAAATGTTTATATTGTCAGATACGCTTTTACCGGTTGATAAATGACATAATATCAGAATTATAGCCTGACAACCAACAATTCTACAGGGGAGCATACAGGGTCTCTTCCGGTAGATTCATAATATGGATTTCATGACAAACTACTTATACATTAATAAACTAAAACAAACGATTATGAAAAAACCAGTATTCTTTCTTCTGATAGTCATTGCGATGGCATTGGTTTCATGTAGTGATTCGAATCCTGTACTGACTGTTGAGGGTGGTCAGATACAAGGAGTTGAGACTCCTACGGAGGGGGTTATTGCATATAAGGGGATCCCCTTTGCAGCTCCCCCTCTTGGTGAGCTGAGATGGAAAGAGCCTCAGCCCGTTGTTCCATGGGAGGGGGTGAAAGTTGCTGACACCTATGGTGATGCAGCCTCTCAGACAACATGGGATCCTGATAGTTTTTACGGAAGGGAATGGCAGGCCAGTGGCAGCGTACCCTTTTCTGAAGACTGTCTGTACCTTAATGTATGGACACCTGCAGCCGGGAAAACAGGCCAGAAACTACCTGTAGCCATGTGGATACATGGCGGAGGTTATCGTGAAGGTTTTGCTTACGAACCTGAGATGGATGGAGGTGAGGATTACGCTTCACGTGGAGTGATCCTTGTCCAGGTTACCTACAGGCTCGGATCAATGGGATTCTTTTCTCATCCTCTTTTGTCAGAGGAAAGTCCTAATGGGGTATCAGGTAATTATGGCCTCCTCGATCAGGCAGCAGCACTTAAGTGGATCCGCAACAATATAGAACAATTTGGTGGAGACCCTGAAAACATAACCATTTTCGGTCAGAGTGCCGGAGCAGGAAGTGTACAATCACTCTGTGCTTCTCCTTTGTCAAAAGATTTGATAAGCAGGGCAATAATAATGAGCGGTGGCGGTCTTAGCGACTCCAGACCCGGAATACTTCTCGACAGTGCCCAGGTCGCCAACAAGAGGATGATGGATCATTTTGGAAAAACAACACTGGAAGATATGAGAGCCCTCTCATTTGAGGAAATGAGAGAAATGTCAGCTGAATATACTGCTGAGACGAATAACCGGGTTATGTGGAGCCCGGTGATCGATAACTATATGCTTACCGGTACTTTCAGCGACATTGCCCGTGCAGATGAAATTGCCGATGTACCCTATATGATCGGTTTTACAGCCAACGATATGAACGACATGACACAGGCTGTCAGGGATTTCTGTTTACTCAGATCTGAAAAAAGCAGTCATCCGGCTTATGCTTACCTGTTCTCAAGAGCTCTTCCTGGTGATGAAGCCGGAGCTTTCCATTCCTCCGATCTCTGGTATATATTTCATTCCTTCAGACACAGCTGGCGTCCTTTCAATGCCGGTGATGAGGAACTGAGTATTGGAATGGTGAATTTCTGGACCAATTTTGCAAAATATGGCAACCCTAACGGAAGTACGGGAGATGATCCATGGAGCCCATGTACACCGGAAAGTCCTGCTTTTATGGTACTCGATGTGGATGGAGAAAAAGCCACATTTACTATGGCCGAAGAACCGGGATACCGGGGTGGCCAATTCCCGAGATAGGGAGTTGAGAAGACAACAGGAATAATATTTCAGAATTACGATTATTCACCCTATTGCGGATAATCGTAATCTTCTGTGGAGGTGAGTAACAAAAGAAAGCCCTGCCGTTTTAGCGGCAGGGCTTTCTTTGAAGATAAGAGGTTCGAAATATTTAAACCTGAGTTCATTACTATTCCAGGTGAGACAGATGTTCGTTCTGAAGGCTTGTGTTCTGATAAAATGCGTTTATTAAGGTTAAAAACTAAACCACGCAATCAGCTTCTGTTTCAACCAGCCAGTCATCTTTTATAAACCCCTTGACTTCAATAAAGGTACAGGCTGGTTTTATCTCTGAAAAATATTCTCCATGTGCTTTACCAGCCAATTCCCACTCAGAAATATTTCTTAGGAATATTCTGGTTCTGATAACATTCTTAAGCTCTCCGCCCGCTTCTGTTATTGCGTTTTTCATGATTTCCAGGCACCTTTTTGTCTGCTTATACAAATCATTAGGGTGAGCAGTCGTACCGTCCTGTGCCAGTGGAGCTGTTCCGGCAACTGCAATTATATTACCTGTTCTGACTGCTCTTGAGAATCCGATAGGCTTCTCATACCTTGACCCGGAGGAAATATTTAATCTTTCCATTGTGAATTATTTTTCAGTTAGTATTTTGTGTTCCGCATGTCTCTTTTAATTATCTATGTAGATTATCCTCGGTTAAATATTCTTCCTTTTTATGCAGATGTCTATTATTAAAG
>DAINPM010000082.1:0-3829 GCA_036743455.1 Bacteroidales bacterium
CTGAAAGCAAATAATAACAAGGTCAATTATATACCTTATGTCCTTCCGAATGATTTTCCTGAAAGATATATGATTGACATGATAAATGATACTATATTTATTTTTACCGAAGCAGGAATACATTATTATGATCCCGGTTCAGACAGGTTCGAGTTTTTTCATGAGGAGAGCCTTACTGAAGAACAGGGAATTATTGTTCCGGTATCAAACCACAGATTTTACAAACGGGGCAAAGAATGGAAATCTCTTGATAAGCCGAAAACAAAGGAAAATGAACTATCCCTCCTGAAAATATTCGACGATATTGTAGCTCTTACACTTGAACCTGACAAAATCTGGCTGATTGACGAAAACAACCAGCTTTTTGGTATTGACCGTGCCAGATCCTCCAATGTTAAGCCCGAAGTGAATGTTTTTATTAAAAGTATATCAAACGGGAAAGGCGTTAAATTTACCCCTGATAACATCAACTTCGAAAGAGGTGATAATGTACTCAATTTTGAAATTATTTCTCCTGGCTATCTTAAACAAAATTCAACCCAGTATCAATATTTTATAGAAGGTAACATGGAAGGCTGGTCTCCATGGTCGGAGCGGACTGTTTATGAAAGGACTATAGCCACTCCCGGTAATTATACTCTTCAGATAAGGGCAAGGGATCTGTGGGGTAATATAAGTGATATACAATCAGTGAGGTTTAATGTAAAAGCACCTTTTACCAGGACTGCAGGGTTTTATTTTGCAACGGGCTTACTGTTGCTGGTACTGATAATTTTTGTCATTCGTTTCAGAGAAAGACAGCTGCGTAATAAGACTAAGCTTCTTGAAGATAAAGTGCAGGAACGAACCTTTAAAATTGAATCACAGAAACAGGAAATTACTTCAAGTATTGAATATGCAAGCAGAATACAGATGGCGATGCTTCCTGCAGAGGATCATATTAGAGAATTGTTTGATGATTACTTCGTCATTTTTAAACCAAGAGACATAGTGAGTGGCGATTTTTACTGGATTGGAGAGGATAGTAAATCTGTTTTCTTTACAGTGGCAGATTGCACGGGCCACGGTGTTCCGGGAGCCTTCATGAGTACAATGGGAATCTCAACTCTGAATGAAATAATTTCCAATAATCATAACTTGCAGGCTAATAAGATACTTAACCTGTTAAGAACAAAAACTATGACTGCTCTTCATCAGACAGGGAAAATTGGTGAAGCAGCCGATGGTATGGATATAGCTTTTTGTGCTCTGGATAAACAGAATAATATTTTGCAGTATTCAGGAGCTTTTAATCCGCTTATCATTTTCCAGGGAGGTGAACTCAAAGAATATAAGGCAGACAGGATGCCAATAGGTATATATTATGGTGAAGAGATCTCTTTTACCAATTATTTGATAAATGTTTCAAGAGGAGACACTCTTTATATTTTTTCTGATGGTTACGCCTCTCAGTTCGGAGGACCCGAGGGGACAAAATATAAAAAAAGCAAACTTCGAAAATTATTGTCAGAGATATACTACAGGCCTATGGATGAACAAAGGAAAATCCTTCTTGATGAGTTTGAGAGATGGAAAGGTGCTGCTGGTCAGATAGATGATGTAACCATCCTGGGTATAAGGTTATGAAAACTGAAAGGTCTGTTTATTCCTTTCCTGAAATCATTATCTTTGCGCAAAACCTTTAATATTTATGAAAATTAAATTCCATGGGGCTGCCCGTGAAGTAACAGGCAGTAAACATCTGTTGAAAACTGATTCGGGTAAGCAACTGCTTTTGGATTGTGGTATGTTTCAGGGGAAGGGACTGGATACTGATTCAATGAACAGGGATCTGGGGTTTGATCCTGAAACCATTGACCACATTATCCTGACCCATGCTCACATAGACCATTCAGGTCTTATCCCTTATATGTACAAAAGAGGATTCCGGGGGTCAGTTATTTGTACGAGTGCCACACGTGATCTTTGTGCAATAATGTTATCCGATTCAGGATATATACAGGAACGTGATACCTATTATTTCAATAAAAAAAGTTCCAGAAAAGGATTGCCACCGGTGAAGCCGATATATACACAGAAAGATGCAGTGGCTTGTATGGACCTTTTCATAGGGTTACCCCGCAATATGAATTTCAGAATAGACGATAATATAAAAGTCAGATTTACAAGCACCGGTCACATGCTTGGAAGCGGTACTGCCAACATTCAGATTATTGAAAATGGACAGATAAAACGAATAGCCTATACAGGTGATATTGGCCGGCCCCATAGCAGGATACTGGCATCACCCAAACCTTTTCCACAGGCTGATATACTCATCACGGAATCCACTTATGGTGACAGACTGCATAATGATAATATTGAAGCTGATGCTGAATTGCTGGATATTCTCAGGGAGACCTGTGTGAGAAAAGGAGGTAAGCTTATTATTCCTGCTTTCAGCGTGGGACGTACACAGGAGATTGTTTATACTCTTAATGGGTTTTTCAATGACGGACAACTACCCAGAATAGAAATTTATGTGGATAGCCCTCTTGCAGTCAATGCAACAACTGTTTTCAGAGCTCATAATGAGTTTTTTAATCAGGAATTCAGAGAGCTGCTCGAGAGAGATCCCGACCCTTTCGGTTTTCGTGACCTTCATTATATAACCAAAACAGAAGACTCGAAAAGACTGAATGATTATAAGAAACCCTGTGTCATTATTTCAGCTTCGGGTATGATGGAAGCTGGTCGTGTAAAACATCATCTGGCCAATAATATCTCAAATCCCCAGAATACCATTCTTGCAGTAGGTTACTGTGCTCCTTCTACTCTGGGAGCCCGTATTCTGAACGGGAGTAAAGAAGTGTCTATCCATGGTAATACCTATCCGGTAAAAGCAGAAATAAGAAAGATAGACTCATATTCCGGTCATGCCGATTACAGGGAGATGATAGACTTTCTCAATTGCCAGGAAAAAAGTGCACTGGAAAAGACCTTTATCGTTCACGGAGATTATGAGACACAAAAAAGCTATGCGGCCAGACTAAAGAAAGAAGGGTACAGAAATATTATTATTCCTTCAAAAGGAGAAGAATTTGATATCCTTTAAAAGCCCGGATTATTCAATTATATATTTTCTGAGTTCCTGACGGACTATCTTATAATCGGGGACAATCTGTTCAAGCAAGCGGTAAAAATCCTTACCGTGATTATGATATTTTAGATGGCACAGCTCGTGAATAATGACGTATTCAAGAAAACGCATTTCCAGTTTTATAAGTTCAGAGTTTATTGTTATCCTGCCCCTGGTTGAACAACTTCCCCATCTGCTCTTTAGTCTTTTTGTTACAATTTCTGATGGTGAAAAACCATAACGTGAGTGTAAGGTAATGATATCCTGTACTTTACACCTAATAACCTTCCCTGCCTGAAAAAGATACCATTTTTCCAGTATCATTCTGACCTTATTATCTTCTATAGGAGCTTTAATAAATGCTTCAATGTTTGTATCCGATAATTGGATATAATTGCTGCCTGATTCAGATAATTTCAGAGGGTATTCTCTCCCAAGGAAAAGTACAGGATCTCCATTTCTATAGGCTCTGTCAGGGGTGAGTCTATGGTAGTCAGTGTATTTTGTCAGATGTTTCTGTATCCAGTCAGCTTTTTTATTTAACAGATCTTCAATAGTCTTTTTGGGTGTTCCGTATGGTGCTCTGATTGTAATCTTTCCCGTGGGGCTTAAAATGATACTTATAGTTTTTCTTTTAGTGAAAATTGTCTTATAGCTAAAGGAATTCATTAGTTCATTTCTGCGTAAAATTATCAGAAAATGTCAGATACA
>DAINPM010000082.1:3929-8718 GCA_036743455.1 Bacteroidales bacterium
TATTGAATTATTGTTCTTTTTTGTTCATAGTTTAAAGGACCTTAAATTCAAATTACATTATGATTAAACAATATCAAGGTTAACCTGGTAAGATGGTCATAATGGAATAATAAGCGGGTGTTTGGAGTAGAAGCACCCGCTTTTTTAGAATCTTTTAGAATCTTTGCCATTAATAAATTATCCGGCTTTTAATGTTATCAGAGTGATTTCTGGCGGCATCCATATCCTGAAAGGTACGGAAAGGACCCCAGCTCCTCTGTTTACATAATGATATTGGTTGTCTTCACTGAAAAGTCCATTCCACTGAGGATAAAGGTATTTGGCTGTACTCCACCTTAAATTACGGGTAATGACACCCATCTGCATACCATGGCTATGTCCTGAGAGGGTGATATCTATGTCAGTTTTTCCCGCGATATCTTCTTTCCACTGATTCGGATCATGACAAATCATTATTTTCAGGTCGGTACTGTCAATATTTTTAATAATGGAATTAACATCACTATGAATAATAAAGGGGTGACTTCCTCCTGTCTTTACCCCAATCACTGCTATTTTCCATTTACCTGTATTTATTAATGAATATTCATTTTCCAGCAGGATGTAACCCGATGAAGCGATCAGTTCTTTTAGTCTGAGAGAGTTGAGATCAAGTGTTTCTTTGTTGTTATCAGGGAGGTAAGTTCCCATATCGTGGTTACCAAGCACTGCAAAATTACCATATTTGCTTTTTGCTTTTATAAGTATTGTATCGAAATTATCGTATTCTCTCCATCCGTAACTTACAAAATCTCCTGAGTTGATTATCAGGTCGGGATTAAGACTGTTTATAATCTCAACGGCTTCAGCCAGTTTTTCGCTGTGCTTGCAGAAGCCACTCAGGTGTAAATCGGCGATGTGTACTATTCTGAAGCCATCAAGCTCTTTTTTCAGATCTTTAATTTCTATTGTTATTTGTTCTGTCTTGAAATTGAATCTGCCTATTAGAAAGCCGGATGCCAGAATTAAAAAATAAACGGTCGCAGATATAAAACCTGTAGCAGTAAGGCTTTCAATGTAACTCCGGCTGCGTTTTCTCAACAGTTTTCCCAGGTAATGCAAACAGATTATCAATATTCTGTTGAGAAGGACAGCAATGAGTAAACCATTTAATATCATCTGATTGTATATGTTTTCCAGGGAATCAAAAAAGCCATCCCATGTTTTTACTCTTATAAAAGCTATCCAGAGCCAGGTGCTAAAGGCAAGATGTAAGGTCAGCAGTATGAAAAAACCGGTTTTTGAGTATCGGAGTATAAATTCTTTCAGTACGAGGAAAGAAAGGATTTCGGTTATTATAAGGACTAATAACATCAGTATGAAAAATGTTATTTACAAAAGTAATCAAATAATGCCGAAAGTTTTTATATTGGATCTTTTTAGACTGAAGAGATGGCAGCAAGAGTTAGGTTTTACAGAGTGGATTATGTACCTGAGGAAGGATTGACCTATTCAGTTATTCCGGCGAGGTACAGGGGAAGGTGGATTTTTGTCAGACATTATGAAAGTGATGGGTGGGAAGTTGCTGCCGGGCATATTGAAAAGGGAGAGTCAGCTGAAGAGGCTGCGGGCAGAGAACTAACAGAAGAGACTGGTGCCAGGGATTTCAATTTATATCCTGTTGCCACTTATTCAGTGGAAGAGAATGGTTTAAAAGGTTACGGGCAACTGTTTTTTGCAGAAGTGAAAGAGATGAATGATCACACTGATATTGGAGAGATATCGGAGGTCATTCTGTGCGATTATTTACCCGGAGACATGACATATCCGGATATTCAGCCGGTATTATTCAAAAAGGTTATTGAGTATATAAGGGAAAAGGGCCTGTTTTAAATATACTCGAAGCTTATCTTTTTTATCCAGTTTTCTTCAAGAAGGCGTGCTATACGTTTTATTACAGTACGTCTTATCTCCAGTTCTACAGGCAGGGTGGGGTCCTGGTGGGCAATATTTATTCTTGTGCCAATAATAAAATGAATTTCATCACTTTCCATCAACAGGCGAACAATTTTATCAGCAGGGCCCTTGGCCAGTTTAACACTGTTGTTGAATGTTTTAAGAATTGCACTAACCTTCTGGAGGGTCAGTATGCCTTCAGTTACAAGGTCAATACCTTCAAGGAAACTTTCAGGCGGCAGTTCCGGATCTTCGAAAATCAGATTGTCAACAATTCGTCTGTTTAGCTCTCTTGCAATTATGTCGGCAGTTGTTCCTCCACAGAGAATGACTTTCCCCGGATAATTTTTCACTTTTGCAGCAAGTTCCCTGTCTTTTTCCTTTTCATACGGAGGACCGGTACACAACAGCAGTTTTCTGGGTTCACGAAAATACATGACAGCACAGCTGATGTCATCTTTTGCTTTGTAATGGTCGTTCTTATAAGCCATACTAACAATTTTCGAGGCCAGCATAGATGCCGAAAGAGAAGGATTACCAGAGACAAGAGTGGATGCATATGTTGCAATATTATCTCTTTCCCATCCAAAAGGGAAAGAATCACTGCCCATTCCACTCTGTGAAGCTCCGTCGGAACAGATTATTATCCTGTCTTCTTTCTCGGGGATGAAGGTACAGGACCTGAGGATCTTGCCTGCATGTTGTCCTTTTTCAAGAATTATTTCTTTCCACTGGGGGTCAAATAATTTACTGCCCCTGAGTACTATGGTTAGTGGATTGTCGTATTCGAGTATGTTTACTTTTCCGCTGCTTTCAATATCTGCTATGGTAAATGTGGAATATGCTATTTTTCTGTTACTGCATACAGGCAGGGTATTCATAATTATTTCTGCAATAAGGTCCACCTCCTTGTGTTCCCGGGTGAAATTGAGGGCCATTGTGGCAGTAAGAGTGGCAAGTATGTTTGCTTTAACACCGTGTCCCATCCCATCGGATAAGACTGCAATTATCCTGTCCTCTTCCTTTATATATTTATTGATAAAAACATCGCCGCAGATCCTTTCTCCGTAGTGATTTCTCTGTTGGCTGTTGACCTCAATATAAAAATCCTTCTGCATGAAAATGCTTATCAGTTACCTTTTTTTGTACTCCTTTTTTTGTGTGTTTCAATAATAGAGTTAAGCATCTGTTCTGTTTCAGAAGCCCCTTCTCCAAGAAGAAATCCTATATTTTGAACCATCTCAAGGTTTTTGTCAATAACCTCACTCACCCTGTTTATGAGTTCTTCTCCCTGGACTTCAGGGGCATAGAGGTCGCGTATGACGGCACCGCAGATTTTGTTTTTCTTAATGGGGAAGATAGATATGTTAAGCATCTTTTCTTCTATATGAATATCTTTGCTCACGACAGGTTCATCTTCTTTCAGAACAAAAGTGAACATATTGTAAACGTTAAAAGGCATAAGGGTTTTCAAATCAGCACCTGCCAGTCCCGGTATTATTTCTGAAATTGCCTGGGCATCTTCTCCTATGATATTAATAAAACTCTGATTTGAATGAACGACTTTCAATGCATTGTCTACAATAACAACAGCACTTGGCAGTTTTTCAAGCATGTTGTTCATCATCTCTGAGGTGTTTTGTGCAAGTTCTTTTTCTTTCAGAGCTAATTCTTCAGATTCTTTCAATGCTCTTTTTGTTTCAGCCAGTTTTCTGTTGGTCTGTCTCAGAGTCTCTATGTATTCCTGTTTATTGCGAAGATTATAGGTATGGCACATTTCCGGCACTGCAAGACCTTTGGCAACAGTAGTGGCAAAGTCGCGGCACGATTTGTATCCACATGCTCCGCAGTCAAGTTCATCCCTGGGGTCCTGCCTGCCTATTATCTTAAGTACTTCATTTATTGCTTCTTCAGGAGGTTCCGGTATTCTTTGGTCGTTGGGGGTGAAAGTGCGGGAGAAATCAAGTTTAAGCCATCTATCCATGTTTTTTTGCCATAAATCCTTGTCAAGAGTGCTTATCCTTTTTTCTGTATAACGACTTACGAGCGCCCTCCTCCTGAACTTTTCCACATGGTTCTCCATTCCTGGACCAAGCAGGCAGCCATGGCAAAAAAACAGATTAAAATGATGTCGGAGAGTATCAATATATTTATCAAAATCGTTAATGGCTTCAAGTGCATCTTCTTTTCCTGAAGCAGTTATGACTCTGCTGGAAATCATGTCCCTTTTCAATCCTCCGGCCTGTATTATCCCTGCCGGAACAGGATATAAAGCCCCCCAGTAACCATAAGGGGGATCAAATTCTGACATTTTTACCAGTCGTTCCTGTATCCCGTGTTCATCGAAGAGCTGCCTGAGCTCTATAAATGTTAAAACTCCGTCAACCAGTTTTCCCGACCTGTAAAGTAATGCTTCATCCTTTGCATCAATACATGGACCTATCTGTATAGTGATGACATCTTCTCCATACAGCTCCTTGACAACCATCGCTGTAGCTATCATCGGAGAAACCAGGGGGGCCAGATTGGGAACTATCTCCGGATGATATTTTTCAATTAGCTTAACTATTGCAGGACAATTAGCAGTTATGTAGTACTTTCCTTCAGCCTTGCCGAAAAGCTCTGCATATTTTGATGCAACTAGATCAACACCGAAAGAAACCTCATGGACGTAGTCGAAACCAAGTGCCCTGATCATAGCCACAAATTTTCTGTAATCGGTTATGTCATCAAATTCTGATGCTATACTGGGTTCAATAAGAGCTGCTTTTTTCTTTTCTGATTTAAGGAGCTTTTTAACCTCCTCTTTTGAATCACGAAATTCGATGGCACGCGGAGAGCAGGAAACATAACA
>DAINPM010000083.1:0-8693 GCA_036743455.1 Bacteroidales bacterium
GATGATGCTTTCAAAGCACTGGTACAATAAAAACTACAAATAAAGAATAAAAAAAAGGGTGTCTCAAAAGGCACCCTTTTTTAATATGCTTATTTTCAGTAATCCTTATATCTTATAGATTGACTTTATTAATTTTTCTGTTCAACTCCCATAACACTATACCTGCACTCACTGCTATATTAAAAGAATGTTTGGTCCCAAACTGTGGTATCTCAACGACATAATCACATAAATCAATGATCTTTTGATCGACACCATTTACCTCATGCCCAAAAACAAGCGCATAGCGCGATACTGAGGTAACCTTAAAATCATTCAGGGATACTGATCTGTCAGCCTGTTCCACACCCGTAATAACATAACCCTGTTCCTTAAGATTCTGTATAGCTTCGTATGTTGTTTTGTAATATATCCACTCAACCGATTCAGTTGCACCAAGAGCAGTCTTGCGAATCTCTTTATGAGGCGGGGTGCCGGTGATACCACATAAAAAGATCTTTTCCACCAGAAAAGCATCGGCAGTCCGGAAGACAGATCCTACATTACTGTTGCTTCTGACATTATCGAGCACAACGACAAAAGGCGATTTATCCGATTCGCGATATTGCCCGATACTCTTCCTGTTAAGTTCACTATTTTTAAGCTTTCGCATTCTTTTTTATACTAAAATAGCCAAAAAATCCTTTTAATCTTTTTATTTTGTACTAACAGTATTACTATTCAGAATAATTCAGGCAGGATTAATCTATTTAATATAACCATGAATATTCACGAATACCAGGGTAAATCACTACTTATTTCCCATGGGGCAGCCATACAGGAGGGCTTTGTCGCAGAGACGCCTGAGCAGGCTGTTCTTGCAGCACAAAAGCTCAGTGAAGAGTATGGAGCAAAACTATTCGTCATAAAAGCACAAATACATGCAGGAGGCAGAGGTAAAGGAGGAGGAGTGAAGCTTGCAGGTTCGGTTAAGGAAGCGGGACAAATGGCTTCGGGGATGATAGGGATGCAGCTTGTCACTCCCCAGACAGGCCCGGCGGGGAAAAAGGTCACCAAAGTACTTGTTGCCCGTGATGTTTATTATAAAGGTGAAACAGAGATAAGAGAATATTACATCAGTATTCTACCCGATCGTAACAGAGAGAAATATATAATAATGTATTCCCCTGACGGTGGTATATCTATTGAAGAGGTAGCAGAGAAGACTCCGGAAAGGATATACACTGAAATTATTGAACCCGTGGCAGGGCTTCGGCCATTCCAATGCAGGAATATATCCTACAATCTTGGTCTGTCAGGTGAAGCTTTTAGAAATATGCAGAGCTTTCTCAGATCACTCTGGGATACATTCAGGGCCTGTGATGCCCAGTTGCTGGAGATAAACCCCGTATTAAAGACAAGTGATAACAAAATACTGGCAGTCGACTGTAAGATAGTAATAGATGACAATGCTCTGGACAGACATCCGGAGCTTTTGGAGATGCGGGATATAAATGAAGAAGATCCGGCAGAAGCAGAAGCCGGCAGGTATAATCTGAATTTTATTAAACTGGATGGTAATGTCGGATGTATGGTTAATGGGGCAGGACTGGCTATGGCCACGATGGATCTTATAAAACTGTCGGGAGGATCTCCTGCCAATTTTCTTGATGTAGGAGGTACTGCCAGTGCAGAAACGGTGGAGGCAGGCTTCAGAATAATAATGAGAGATCCGTCTGTGAAAGCTATTCTGATAAATATCTTCGGAGGTATTGTACGTTGCGACAGAGTAGCCAAAGGAGTAGTTGAAGCATATAAATCAATTGGAGAAGTAAAAATACCCGTTATAGTAAGACTTCAGGGAACAAATGCCGAAGAAGCCAGACAGATAATAGACCAGTCGGGGCTTTCAGTTTATTCTGCTGTATCGTTCAGTGAAGCAGCAGAGAAAATAAGAGAATTATTAGAAGGTTAACTTATTCTTTTTCGTGTGAATTATCGCAAAAAGGCATGTTCTTTGATCTTCCACACCTGCAAATCCTTACTTCATCACCTGTTTCCTCAGTATTTCTTTTTAAGTCTGCAAATATGAAATTCCCGGTAATGATCAGGGGGCCGTTTTCTATTATTTCAACAACAGTTTCTTTTTTCTTGTTTGTCTTTTCTTCCATAACCGAAAAGTATTATCCGTTAAATCCTGATTTAATATGAGATCCGTCACAAAAAGGTAAGCGTTCACTTATTCCGCAACGGCAAATGGTAAGAGTAGCCCCTTTCATCTCTTTTCTGTTCCCTTGCTCCACAAGAGTAAAATCACCCTTTATTACGACAGGTCCGTCAACATATACCTTTACCATTACAGGCCTTGTTGAAGTATCAGTGACATCATCCTGCAGCAGTTCCGGCCTGCGGAATTTAACATGGTTAGTATGTTCCGGACCGACACTCTTATTCTTTTCTTCATCATTCCATTTCCATGTAAGAGCCTCTGTAGGGCACATATCAACAACTTCTATTATCTCGTCTGTCGGAGCTCCTTTCATGTTAACCCATGGTCGTTTATCCGGATTAAAAACTTCAATCAATTCCTTGTAACAATGTGTGGAGTGAACACATGCTGCAGGTTTCCAGTAAACAGTAATTTCATCATTGCTATATCTTCTGCTGCCTGTGTATGTTCTTATATCTGTCATCTGTGTATTCTGGTTTGGTTAACTTATACAGGCCTGCAATTTAATACTTTTTGTCAAGAAATAGAGATAAAAGATAATTTGAATAATTATATTTGCACCATATTTTTTGTGTAAAAGAACTTGTCTATTTGGTTTATCAGGTTGGGTTATGAGGGGTCTACTGAACAGGATATTCAAGAAATCCGGCAAATATCATCTGTATAATATTACTGTGATTGCTTTCTTCCCTGTCTCTTTTCGGGTATATGGAACTGCCGGTCATTTTACTTCCGCTTTTGCAAGTCCGGTTGATAAAATAGTTTTTACCGGTACTCTGCCTGGTATCTATTCCATCGTCTTCGGTTCTGTGTTGCTTATCTCAGGGATTATTATCTTCTGCGCATTAAGACTGAAAAAAATAAATGGGGAAATCGTAAGGAAAAATGAAGAGATAAAAAAGATCAACGATGAGTTGCAGATAGCTAACAGGGAGATGGAGGAACAGAAAGAGGCAATAATGCATAAGTACTCTGAAACAGATAAATTATACGGTATATTGTTTCAGGCAGCCGATGACGGTGTTTCTTTTTTCGATGTCAAGGGGAAACTGAAATATGCAAATCCGGCCTTTTTTTCCAACATAGGATATGACAGAGAATCGTTTAATTACCGTGAATATTATTCGTTTTTACATCCTGATGACAGGGATTCCATCGATAAGATAATGGAAGGACTAAAGAATAATGGGCAGTATGAATGTGAGATAAGGATAAAACACAGGGACGGGCATTATATGGATTTTTCCATTAAAGCTGTTCAGGTAAAAGATGATACCGGAGTTTTACTTGGAACGATGATTATTGCAAGGGATATCACCAAACTCAAAAAGATAAATGAAGATCTGATCAAAGCAAACATAGAAGCTGAAACCAGCAGTCGTCTTAAATCGAGTTTCCTGGCAAATATTTCTCATGAGATAAGAACACCTCTGAACAGTGTGGTGGGGTTCTCAAATCTTTTGTTGGCGAATGATATCACTCAGGAAGTGAAAGAAGAATATATTGAGCAGATAAATTACAATAGTGAGAAACTCCTTCAGATAATTGGAGATATCATTGATCTTTCACGTTTGGAGAGTTCACAAATAGAGATCACTTATGAAGAGATTTCAGTGAGTGAGATAGTGAATGAAGTGATAGAAGAAGCCAGACAGATAATAAAAAGAAGCGATAAATCCATAACACTGAATGTCAGGAACCATTTCGGAGAGATTTCAGATATCATATTCACTGATAAGATATGGCTTAAGAGAGTTCTGAGTCATCTTATGGATAATGCCATTAAATTCACTCTTGACGGATCAATTGAATTATCTTTCTGTAAAGAGGAAGCCAAGCTTATCTTCCGAATAAAAGATACGGGAATAGGGATCAGCAAGGAGAACCTTGCCCGTATTTTTGAAGAGTTCCGGCAGGAGATTGATGGTCATCACCGGCCCTTCGAAGGTCTTGGCATAGGACTGACACTGGCCAAAGAAGTGATAGAAAGGATGGGAGGTACTATTTTTGTTGAATCGGAAAAAGGTATAGGCTCAGAATTCAGTTTCTCCATTCCATACCGTGCGGCAGGAAGTATAAAAGCAAAAAACCGTGGTGTGTTTACTGACCAGTCACCGGAGCAACTAGACTGGAGTTCGAAAAAATGTCTTCTCGTTGATGATAATAAAGATGTCCTTACTTATTTGAACAGAACTCTTCTCGATACCGGCGTCAGAATACTTACTGCCCGTTCAGGGAAAGAAGCTATTGAGATAATAACTGATACACCTGATATTGATGTGGTACTTCTTGATATGCAGATGCCTGAAATGAATGGTATTGAGGCTGCGAAATGTATTCGTTCCATAAGAAAGAATCTGCCTATAATTGCCCAGACAGCTTTTGTATTTGAGGATGATAAAGATATTATCCTTGAAGCGGGGTGTGATGCCTGTCTTATCAAACCCATCCGCAAAGAACATCTTCTCACTGTTATGTCTTCATTCATCAAAGCCGACTGACTCCTGAGCCATCATTCCTGTTATCTTTGTATACAGAAAATAATACATGGATTACACTTTTGCTGATATTATTCTGCCCCTGGCAATAAAGGGAAGTTTAACTTATTCTATACCGCAGGAGCTTAAAGATGTTGTGCAGCCCGGGGTTAAAGTCCTGGTGCAGCTTGGCAATATGAAAGTATATTCCGGGATTGTTGCAAGGGTTTACGAGGAAAAACCCGATATCGAAAACATACGCCCCATTATTAAGGTATGTGGTTCAGAGCCGGCTGTCAACAGCCGGCAGATGAAGCTATGGCAATGGCTGGCAGATTATTATATGTGTAGTGAAGGGGAGGTGATGAAAGCTGCCGTACCTCCGGCTCTTTTTCCCCGCGGCGATACGGCATCTCCCGTTAATGAGAAATACCGTCCGAAGGAAGACATTTTTGTTGAGCTTGCTTTACCTTACTCCGACAGGGAATTAAATGAAATAATGGATAAGCTGGGCAGGGCTCCCAGGCAGGCAGAGATACTGGCCTCATATCTTTATCTTAGCGGTTACACTCCGGGAAATACTGTAAAGCCTTTGAGGAAAAATCTTCTCCTGAAAAATACAGATTCTTCATCTTCCCATATTAACGGACTGGTGAAAAAAGGGATTTTAAAACTTATATATCTGGAAGTGGGCCGGTTGAAAGATCCGGGAAGGAATGTTGAGCCCCTGAAAAAACTAACGGAAAGTCAGACTGCAGCATATAATTCCATAGGTAATATTTTTCGGGAGAAGGATGTGGTCTTATTGCACGGAGTAACTTCCAGTGGTAAGACAGAGATATATATTCACATGATAGAGGAGCAGCTAAAGAAAGGCAGGCAGGTCCTTTATCTTCTCCCTGAGATTGCTCTTACAGCTCAGATAATTATCAGGCTCCAGAAACATTTCGGTTCTGTTACCGGAATATATCATTCGCGTTTCAGTGATCAGGTAAAAGCAGAGATATGGAAACGTGTGGCAGATAACGATCCGGCAACAGGCTACAGACTTATTCTCGGAGTCCGTTCATCAATATTTCTCCCTTTCAGTGATCTTGGACTTATAATAGTCGATGAGGAACATGAGAATTCATATAAGCAGCATGACCCCGCACCACGGTATAATGCCCGCGATTCAGCCATCATACTGGCAGGTATACACAGGGCAAAGACCATACTGGGCTCCGCCACTCCTTCTGTTGAGAGCTATCATAATGCTTTGACCGGTAAATATGGTCTAGTTGAGATAAAGGAGCGTTATGGCAATATAAAGCTTCCTGTAATAGTCCTGGCTAATACCCGGGAAGCATACAGAAAAAAGCTGATGGTATCTCATTTCACTCCCGAATTGCTTAATGCTATTGATCAGGCTCTTTTGAAAAAAGAGCAGGTGATACTCTTCCGTAACAGAAGGGGTTTCTCTCCTTATATCGAATGTCCGGAATGCGGATGGATACCTGTATGCAAACAATGTGCGGTAAAAATGACATACCACAAAAATCCGCCTCGTCTGGTATGTCATTACTGCGGATATACTTCAGATCTGCCTTCACGATGTGAGAACTGTGGTAATACCGGGCTGGTAACCAGGGGTTACGGTACACAGAAGATTGAAGATGAGATAAAAATCATATTCCCTTCAGCACGTGTGGAAAGGATGGATCAGGACAGTACAAGGTCGGGAAATTCTTTTGCCAGGATCATCAGTGCTTTTGAAGAGCAGAGAATTGACATTCTGATAGGTACCCAGATGATCTCCAAAGGTCTCGATTTTGAGAATCTGACAGTAGTGGGTATTCTGAATGCTGATAACCTGCTTAACTTTCCTGATTTCAGAGCTTATGAGAGAAGTTTTCAGTTGATGGAGCAGGTCAGTGGCAGAGCCGGGAGAAGACAGAAAGAGGGGAAGGTGGTTATCCAGACGGCTGATCCCGATAACCGTATCATACGTCTGATGCTCAGACATGATTACAGGGGTATGTACAACATACAGAAAGAAGAGAGGATGGTTTTCGGTTATCCTCCTTTCAGCAGGCTGATAAGAATAAACCTAAAGCATAAAAACAGGGCCGATCTGAATATATTTGCCGACTTCCTGGGAAATGAACTCCGACAGATGTTCGGAAAAAGGGTCCTTGGTCCGGAATATCCTGTTATATCGCAGATACAGTTGTGGTATATCAAAACTATTCTTATCAAGATTGAAAAAGAAAAATCTCTTCAGAAAGTAAGGAGTATGGTCCGGGAAGCTGTCGGAAACCTGGAAAAACAAAAAGGGGCTGGAGCTATGCGGATTGCTATTGATGTGGATCCGTATTAGCAGTGTCTGGTGTATGCAGGGTAAAAGTAAATACAGTTATTTCTATGGAGCTCATTGAGAAGAGAATACTTAAATGTCATTCCTGCAGGAAGTTCTCATAGAGCTTATACAGTTCTGAGGCTGCCTTGCCGATACTCCAGTCCTGAACTACGGTATTACGGATTTTTTCGGTGTCGGGAGTCACTTTTCCACTAACCAGGTCAGATAATAATATTTCCAGTTGTTTTGTGTCATTTACAGGAAAGAGAAAACCATTTTCTCCGTGTTTTATAACCTGTGAATGGATCCCTGTTTTATCAGTAGCCACGGTTATTTTCCCGCAGGCCATAGCTTCAAGGCATACGAGAGAAAAGCCTTCGCTGGTTGAAGCAATGACTATGATATCGCTTGCATCATAGAAAGACTTTATATCTTTTGTTTCCGGTATCAGATGAACACTTCGGGCTATTCCATAAGTTTCTGCTACAGAAAGAATTTTTTCTGCGTATTTGTTGTCGTCGCATTTACCGACAAAAACGATACCCCAGTCCGGGTTGTTTTTTAACACCGGTGCTGAAGCTTTCATAGCGACCAGTTGTCCTTTAGCCGGACGAATTCTTCCTATAACAGTAATCAGTTTTTCCTGAGGTATACCATTCAGTTTTTTTTTAGCACTTATATCAAAGATATCGGTATTAACACCGTGAGGTATAATGACATTTCCGGAAGGCAGTTTTTTTGACATTTCCTGGCTGAGGCTCACGAGGACATCAGCTTTTTTCATCAGGAAGCGGGTGAACCGGGCGGGTTTGTTTTCTGAATGTCTTGTAAAGAACAGTTTGAATTTTGCCCCGAATAAGCGGAGGGCAAGAGCAAAAATTATTTCGTTGACCCGATGGGTATGGATTATTTTTATTTTTCCGGCGGTAATTTTTTTAAGGAAGGACAGGAGTTTTATTTTTTGTGTATTGATACCATATCCCAGGACAGCGGCATCAGTATGTTTTCTGAGGAAGGGCATTAAATTTTCTATGCTACGTGTCACGCCGGTTGTTCTTCTATGGAAATGGAGATGGATGATCATTAGGGTTTAATATAATTCACAACAAATATATCACAGAATTTATTAATTTTGTCAGCCTGAAGAGAAAGCTTTCCGGGGTGTAGCACAGTTGGCTAGCGCGCCACGTTCGGGACGTGGAGGTCGGAAGTTCGAGTCTTCTCACCCCGACAAAAGAAAAAGCCTTTCACCGCCAATTGGCGGGGGAGGGCTTTGTTTTTTATTTGCGTTGAAAGTTTTCTTTCATAAGCAAATGGAAAACGAAGGCCATAATGAGCGAAGCGAATAAAGGCTTTTTCTTTTAGGTTACCCAATGGAAGTCCGCGAGTCTGACCAAGGGGAAGACGAGCAATCTTCTCATCCCGACTGATTAAGTTAAAAGACCGTTGTAAATCAATAAAATACAGCGGCATTTTTCTTTGTAGTAGAAAAAGTGGTAGAAAAAATAGCCTGAATTTGATATTATCATATAAGAACCTTTCATTGAATTTCGTTTGTTTGTATATTTGATTAGTGAAAATCGATTTAAATAGCGGTGCTTTTATTGAAATTGGTGGAGAGTTGGGTAAGTATAACTCTTTGCCAATCGATGTTCTGGTAAAACTTGCT
>DAINPM010000084.1:0-8648 GCA_036743455.1 Bacteroidales bacterium
TGCGGATTTGATTCAACTCCTTCATCTATAGTCAGTCGGCGGGGGTTGGATCCATCAATGCCGGCTGTCCACATGTCCTCGGCATAGATAAAAGCTATGCTGCCATCACTCACGGCAGCCTGTGACATCATTCTGGTATCAGAAGTATTAACTGTTGCTGTGTGCACAGGAAAAGACAGTACAGCAGAGAACAGGAAGATGAGAAACACTACAAAACGTTTCATAGGAGGATATTTGATGTATAATTTGACATAAGGAAAAAATATTATTGTGTTTTTCTGTCAGTATAACCGACAGAAGCCTGGCAGGTGGGGGTAATTTCAAGATCGTTGATGCATACATGCCCCGGCAGAGAAGCACAGAAATAAACAACATCTGCAATGTCTTCAGCTCTGAGAGCTTCGATACCGTTATAAACAGCCTTTGCTCTTTCTTTATCTCCTTTGAATCTCACGAGTGAAAACTCGGTTTCTGCAAAACCGGGAGCTATATTTGTCACTTTGATATTGTTTTTCAACATGTCTATCCTCATGGCTTTTGAGAGAGCGGTTACTGCATGCTTCGAGGCACAGTACACATTACCGTTCTCATATACCTCCTTCCCGGCAATGGATGATATATTGAAAATGTGTCCTTTGTTTTCTGCTACCATCAAAGGTGCTACTGCCCTTGTGACATACAGGAGCCCTTTTACATTGGTGTCCACCATCCTGTCCCAGTCGTCAATGTTGCTTTTGTCGATATGATCCATTCCCACGGCAAGACCTGCATTGTTTACCAGAATATCAATGTGTTTCCATTCACCGGGAAGCTTTTCAATGGCATCCTGCACTTCAAATCGTTTCCGGACATCAAAATTCAGCGCAAGGACTTTTACCTTATAGGCAGAGAGTTCTTTTACAAGCTCATCAAGTCTTTCTTTACGCCGCCCGGTAATAATGATATTATATCCATTGCCCGCAAATTTAACTGCTATAGCTTTTCCGAATCCGGCTGTTGCTCCGGTTATCATTATAATATTTTTCATCAGGATTAATTTTTGGTGACATGTAAAAATATAAATTTATTAATATATAATATCATATTAGCAGCTGTGACGAAAAGTCAGGTCTAAAATAATATCTTTGGCTGAGAAAATGAAAGAGTTTTCACATAACAGACAAGAAGAGGTAGGGCAGATGTTTGATGACATTGCTTATCGTTATGATTTTCTGAATCATTTTCTTTCATTCGGGATTGACCGTTTATGGAGAAGAAAGGCTGTCAAAACCCTTCCTAAACAATTTGACAGTCCGGCTATAATTGATATAGCCACAGGTACAGGTGATCTGGCTATTGAAGCCATGAGACTGGAGCCTTGCCGTATCAGTGGTCTCGATATTTCTGAAAAAATGCTTGAACTGGCTGCCGGTAAAATACGAAAGAGAGGATTTTCAAAAAAGATAGAACTGTTGAAAGGATCTTCCGAAAGCATACCTTTCAGTGACGGAATTTTTGATATTGCAATGGTGGCTTTTGGAGTCAGGAATTTTTCTGATCCACTGAAAGGACTGAGTGAGATGGGCAGGGTGCTCAAAAACGGCGGAGTTATAATGGTGCTTGAGTTTTCGAAACCATCACTTTTT
The DNA here is from genome assembly GCA_036743455.1 of Bacteroidales bacterium. Classification (GTDB taxonomy): domain Bacteria; phylum Bacteroidota; class Bacteroidia; order Bacteroidales; family VadinHA17; genus LD21. The sequence goes on from DAINPM010000084.1 coordinate 1,626, forward strand.
CTGCTTAAGCATCTTTATGTTTTTTATTTTCTCAATGTGTTGCCATTAATAGGCAGGCTCTTTTCCGGTCACAGGAAAGCTTATCGTTATCTTCCTGAGTCGGTGTTGCAGTTTCCTGAAGGGGATTCTTTCCTGGAACTTATGAGAAAAGCAGGTTTCAGGGAATTGAAAAAAAAGCCACTCAGTGGAGGAATAGCCACTGTCTATACCGGAATGAAATAAGGGATGCAATAATTATTATTCATAACAGTTTATTATCTTGTAAGACACAAAAAAATCTGGCACTATTGAATAGCAGAATACAATTTATACTGGCAGCCCTCTTTTTTCTGTTACTACATTCTGAGTCACAGGGACAAAGACAAAAACCAAAAAATGAATCCTGGTATGATGAGAAGCTCCTTCATTTTGGATTCAGTCTGGGTTTTAACACTATGGATTTTAATATCAGTCCGTCGCCTTACTGTCTTAATCCGGATTCTTTGGATCAATACCCGTATCCTGAGGTTGCTTTGCTTAAACCTGGGATAAATATTCAGATAGTAACAAATTTGCGGCCGGCTAAATATCTGGATATAAGGTTTCTGCCAGGAGTCTCTTTTGGGCAGAGGGTGGTACATTATTATAAAGACAGTTTATTGTACAACGGTGATCAGCGACTGGAATCATCTTTCCTTGAATTTCCTTTGTTACTAAAGTACAAAGGCGACAGGCTTAACAATGTAAGGCCTTATGTAATAGGAGGTTTTAATTTCAGGTACGATCTTGCTGCGAAGAAAGAGTTTGATGAAGACAGGGATGTTTATATAAGGATAAAGAAGCCTGATCTTTATTTTGAAGCAGGAGCGGGACTGGATTTTTATCTTAAGTATTTCAAATTATCTGTGGAGCTTAAAACGTCGAACGGAATGAGTAATGTATTGGTTGATGACCGATATGGCGGGCATGAAGAGTTTAAGAATTCGATAGAAAAGATGCGGTCGCGGATATGGATCATTGCCTTTCATTTTGAGTAATCATGCCGGTAAGGGTACAGATAGTTCTTGAGCCCGAAGCTGCCGCAGATATGGATAATATACGCCGGTCTGCTGCAAAAGTCATAAAAGCTGATCCTGACCTTCCTTTTGATGTGAGAATTGTTAAGCGGTCTGTCGATGCCCGGCAGAGAAGGATTAAGGTTTTGCTGACAGTCGATTTATTCACGCACAATGAAATCCCGCAACAGATTATCCGGCCTTTTGAGCCTGAAAATGTATCCGGGGCCAGGGAAGTTCTAATTGCAGGAGCAGGTCCCGCCGGTCTATTTGCTGCCCTGCGTCTTATTGAACTGGGAATTAAACCGGTAATATTTGAAAGAGGAAGGGTTGTATCACATAGAAAGAGGGATATAGCCAGGATAAGCAGGGAACATATTGTTGATCCCGACAGTAATTACTGTTTCGGGGAAGGAGGAGCAGGTACTTTTTCTGATGGTAAGCTATATACCCGGTCAAAAAAACGGGGAGATAATTTCAGGGCGCTGGAGCTATTGTGTCATTTTGGGGCTGACAAGAGTATTCTTTACGAAGCACATCCCCATCTGGGAACAGATAAGTTGCCGGGGATAATATCTTCGGTGAGAAAGGCTATCCTTGATGCAGGAGGCGAGATTTTTTTTGAAAGGAGGATAAACAATATCCTCACAGAAAACAAGACAGTTAAAGGGGTTTTATTCGCGGGAAATGAAAAATATCTGTGTAATAACCTGATATTGGCTACCGGGCATTCGGCAAGAGATGTTTATGATATATGCCGGTCAGCCGGTATAACACTTGTCATGAAGCCTTTTGCAATGGGAGTGAGGGTGGAACATCCACAGGTGCTGATAGATAAAATAAGGTATCACGGTAACGAGAGGGGTAAATATCTTCCTGCTGCTTCATATAATATTGTAAGACAGGTTGATGGCAGGGGAGTTTATTCTTTTTGCATGTGTCCCGGAGGATATATTGTTCCTTCGGCTACATCGTCTGAGGAAGTAGTTGTTAACGGCATGTCCCCTTCAGGCCGCAGTTCTCCGTTTGCAAATTCCGGAATAGTTGTTGAAATAAAGCCCGGGGATCTTGCAAAATACCAGAGATACGGGGAGTTGGCCGGCATTATGTACCAGAAAGATATGGAAAAGGATGCCTGGATAAACGGAGGCCGATCACAGAGAGCTCCTGCACAGCGACTGGCAGACTTTGTAAACGGAACATTTTCTTCGTCATTACCTTCCGTTTCTTATTTTCCTGGTGTGACATCTTCTCCTCTTCACGAATGGCTGCCACCGGTATTATATGGCAGACTGAAGGAAGGGTTCAGACTTTTCGGTTCGGCTATGAAGGGTTGGCTGACAAATGAAGCTGTTATTCTGGGAGTTGAATCGAGAACATCTTCTCCTGTCAGGATACCCCGTGATCCACAAACCATGGAAAATATTGATATTACAGGTCTTTATCCCTGCGGAGAAGGATCAGGGTATGCAGGAGGAATTATTTCTTCTGCTGTTGACGGAATGAGAACAGCGGAAGCTGTTGCAGCAGGGATTTCCTGCCGTGTATAACATTAATTATTGCTTTTCTGACAAATGGAATGTTAACCTTCATTAACCACGTAAGTATTGTAGTACAGCAAAAAAACCCCTGGATTGGTTGACTTCCAATTGATAATCCTGACTGACGGCAATCCTTACAGAGTTGAAGAAGTTGAAGAAGTTGAAGAAGTTGAAGAAGTTGAAGAAGTTGAAGAAGTTTCTGTGCCTGTTTCAATTCACATGCCTATAGGGAGCACGATGAGCATCTTTTCTATTAGGCGGCTTGTCCTGTTCTGCGATCCTCATACTGAAGAAAAAACTATTCTCCTTTGTTTCTGGTGAATTCGGAAAAGATGATGGATGCAGCCATGCCCACATTGAGAGAATCGATGCCCGGTAATTTTACTGATGGTCCCGGTATGCTTATCCTGTCGGTGATGAGAGGAAGTAGTTTTTTGGATATTCCCCTGGATTCATTCCCCAAGAAAATAATTCCTTTACTGTCCGTTTTAGCGGAGTATATTGATGTGCCATCAAGTGTTGCACCGTATATCCTGATATTTTTTTCAGCTGCCCCGATAAGAAACTTTCTTATATCAGTGTAGAACACCCTTACATGTATAAGGGCCCCCATTGAAGCCTGTATTACTTTAGGATTGTATACATCCACACAGTTTTCCGAACAATAAATGTTTTTTATTCCAAACCAGGCGGCAGCACGGATAATAGTCCCCAGATTTCCAGGATCCTGTACTGAATCAAGAGCTGCACTGATACCTTCATCATATTTCGCGAATCCGGAGCTGATATCCGGAATCTGCACTACGGCAAGGGCATTGTGCGGTGTTTTAAGAGAGCTGATCTTCTTCAGTTCATCATAGCTTACGGGAATTATTTCTTCAGGGGGCAGTTTAAGACCGGCAGGAAGAGCCTGAATAAATTCAGGCTTGGCTATGATGGTTTTTATTTTTGCCTTTGAAGCAATATACTCTTTTACCAGCTTATCACCTTCTATCACATACAATTTCTCTTCTTCCCTCACTTTCTTTTTCTGAAGAGAGACAATAAAGCCGGCTTTACTCTTACTTATCATTATAAAAACAGATTAATGATCAATTTATAAATTCTTACAGGGATCAATGTAAGAAAAAACTATCTTGTTGTGGACGAGGGAAAGGCTTTAAATATCTCCGTTCCCCTCTGCCTGTTCTGCACTTTTTTTCTTCTGTCAGGAAGATTTTTATTGATATATTTGCGTTATTCACCGTAGTACAAAATTTGGAAAAAATAATTTTAAATAAAAATCATTTGCCTCACCGTTCCATACTCTTTTTTCTTGTTACGGCACTGGTCGTAACAGCATGTAATCCAACGAAGTATGTGCCTGCTAATGAATCTCTTCTCGATGAAGTGCATGTTGTTGTGAATAAGGAGGGTATAAAAAAGTCGGATTTATCGCCCTACATTAAACAAAAGCCAAATAAAAGGATTTTCGGTGCTAAATTTCATCTGGGTCTTTATAATCTTTCAAATATAGAAAAAGCAAGATGGCCTCATTCATGGCTTCGGAATATAGGGGAAGAGCCTGTTATTTTCGATTCATATGCCAGTGAGAAATCGGTTGAGCAGATACAATCTTATCTGGAATCAAAAGGATATTTTGACAGTCAGGTACTTGAGACCATTGAGACATCCAACAGAAAGTCAAAGGTTTATTACAATGTGGACCTCAGGTCTCCCTACAAGATAAGGAAGATACACTATGAGTTTGCTGATTCCACGATAGAAAAATTTTTTTATTTTGATTCGGTCAATTGTTTGATTGAGAGGGGGGAGCCTTATGATGTTGACGTACTTCAGGCAGAAAGGTCACGTTTTGAGAGGTTTATCAGAGACAGGGGGTTTTATGGTTTTTCGGCTGATCATATTTATTTTAATGTCGACAGTACTCCGGGGGACAGGCAGGTGGACATTTATTATGGAGTACGTAAGGCTATGAAGATTGAAGAGGGAGGGCAGATGAGTAATGTGCCTCATTCAGTTTACCGGATAAGGAATGTTTATGTTTTTCCTGACTTTGTTCCACGTGATGCTCTTGAAGGAGGGGAGAGTTATCTCCGTAATCTGGATACCACTATTGTTGAAGGGTATTATTTTATTTGTCCTGATGATAAACCCGAGATCAAACCTGATCTTATAAGGCAGGCTCTTTACATTAAACCCGGATCAGTGTTTAATGTTACCAACACTGAACAGTCGAGGCAGCATCTGCTTTCACTTAAGACTTTTCGCCTGGTAAATATTTTTTACAATGAAGTTAGTGATCAGGATGTAACGGAAGGGTCTGAGTATTTACTTGACTGTACTATACAGCTTACTCTTCTTAGTCAGCAATCTTTCCGGGTAGAGGTGGAGGGTACGAATTCAGCCGGCAATCTGGGAGGTGCCTTGAATTTTGTTTACCAGCATAAAAATCTGTTCCGGGGAGCTGAATTATTCAATCTGAAGTTAAAGGGAGCCTATGAGGCCCTCAGCCAGAAAGATACTGTGCGGAGCATACAGGAATATGGTATTGAGACAAGTCTGCGACTTCCGAAATTTCTTCTGCCTTTCGTTCACACAGAAGGATTTATCAAGAAATACAATCCTACAACCACTTTACTGGCTTCATATAACTATCAGAATATGCCATTTTATACCCGTACTATGGCTAATGCTTCTTTTGGATATACGTGGAGAGGGAATAATTACATCACACATATGGTTAATCCCCTGCAGCTCAATCTGGTAAATCTGCTGAGGATAGATCCGGAGTTTCTTGCAAGAATTGCATCATCTTCATATCTGGCTTACAGTTACAGGGATGTCATGATCTTTGGTGGCAGCTACTCCTTTGTTTTCAGCAATCAGAATATCCAGAGAGCTTCTGATTACTGGTTTTTGAGAATAAATGCTGAAACATCGGGCAATATGCTTGGGCTTATCGGAGATATCACTGATATGAACAAGAGTGATGGCACTTATGATGTTTTCGGTCAGCCTTTTGCACAATATGTAAGGGCAGATATTGATCTCCGGTATAATATTGTAATGAATGATGTGAGTTCTGTTGTATTCAGGGGATTTGCCGGAGCAGGTATTCCATACGGCAATTCAAGGGCAATGCCCTTTGAAAAACAATATTTCGGGGGTGGAGCTAATGGAATACGAGCCTGGCAGGTGAGGACACTGGGACCGGGATCTTATGTGCCTGATGAATCAAGATTTCTTAATCAGACAGCTGATATAAAGATAGAAGCCAATGCCGAATACCGTTTCAATTTGTTCTGGATACTTGAAGGAGCACTTTTCCTTGATGCCGGAAATATATGGTCGTACAGGGAAGATCCTACCAGACCCGGTTCACGGCTCAGTTATAAAAATTTCCTAAACGATATTGCTGTCGGGACAGGTGCCGGATTGAGATTCGACCTGAATTTTGTTCTGATGAGACTGGATATGGGAATGAAACTACGCGATCCCTGGATTTCTTCCGGTTCTAAATGGATACCGATAAAACGCAAATATGATTTCCGTGATGATTTTGCTTTTGTAATTGCTATAGGGTATCCCTTCTGATCAAAGAGGAAAAGAAAATCATACTTTCCGGCTGAAAAATCCCGGGAAAAATGTATATTGCATTTGTCTCAATGCATTTCGTATGGAAAAGTTTTTGCCTGGAGCTTTAAAGGAGTGGTTTGGTTATACGCGCCGTGAGAGAAGATCCACTTTTCTTCTGTTGATAATAATAATGGCAACAGTGACAGTGAGGTTTGTCGTTCCGGAACGCAGGATGTCTGCTGAAATAATCCCTGTCGCTGACTATAGGCAGGATTATTCTTCTGTCGTTTCTGAAAACGGTAAAATAGATGTTTCTGAAAAAAGGACATATATGATTTTCAACCAGTCAGGAGCAGAACTGCTTGATCTTAATTTTTGTGATTCTGCTGCCCTGGAGGCTTTACCTGGTATAGGACCGGTGCTTTCGGCAAGAATAATCAAGTACAGGAATCTTTTGGGAGGGTATGCATCCGTTGAGCAACTCCGGGAAGTGTATGGTCTTAAAGAAGAAACATATAATCTTATTGAGAAAAGGGTCAAAGCCAGTTCATCGGATGTTAAACAGATACCTGTCAATACTGCCACATACAAACAGCTTTTAAGATTTCCCTATATTGACAGGGATGATGTTTCGGCGATACTCGGTTACCGGGAACGGGAGGGTAAGATAAGCAATATTGAGGTTCTTATTGAAAACAATCTTCTTGATGCGGAAAAAGCAGGAAAAGCAGAGCCCTATCTTGATTTCCGGTAGAGAGGTGTTTGTCTTACTTTATTCATATTACTTAGCAGAAAAAGCATTTTCCATAGTGCATTTAACATATATTTCCTGTTTTGTGCGGTTTTTAGGCCTCCAAAATGCCAACCAA
>DAINPM010000085.1:0-8577 GCA_036743455.1 Bacteroidales bacterium
ATCTTATTTAAAGAACAGGGTGAATTACTGCTTTTAAGATTCGCCAGTGACCTGGAAGAATACGGTAAAGTAGAACAGATGCCCAGACTGGAAGGGAAAAGGATGATAATCTCCCTCTCTCCAAAAAAGAAGAAGTAGTATTATAATTTTATAGAAGATGCCAAAAATGAAAACAAATCCGGGAGCCAAAAAAAGATTTACACTCACCGGAACAGGAAAGATAAAAAGAAAACATGCATATAAAAGCCATATACTTACCAAGAAAGCTACGAAGCGTAAGAGAAATCTCACCTACTTCGGACAGGTAGACAAGGCAGATGAAAAAAACATTAAGCTTCTGTTACCTGGAAAATAGGTATATGGTAATATAAAAATAAGTATTAACAGAGTGCCCAGCTGTATAAGTGTTCGCCACGTGACGAAACGCTGACACTCATAATAATTTAATTATGCCAAGATCAGTAAATTCAGTCGCTTCAAGAGCGCGCAGAAAAAAAATCCTTAAACAAACAAAAGGTAACTTCCTGTCAAGGAGAAATGTCTATACTGTTGCAAAAAACACCCTTGAAAAAGGTTTGGGGTACGCTTATCGCGACAGGAAAAAGAAGAAAGGACAATTCAGATCACTCTGGATCCAAAGAATCAATGCCGGAGTAAGACAATACGACATGAGTTATTCAGAATTTATCGGCAAACTGGATAAAAAAGGAATAAAACTGAACAGAAAATCACTTGCCGATTTGGCAATGAACCATCCGGAAGCTTTTAAAGCTATCGTGGAAAAAGTAAAGTAAAACTTATTTTACTCTCATAAACATCCGCCTCAGGCGGATTTTTTTTATCCCCCGGGCTTCCTTATCAATTGAAAGCCAGATAAATTTTGGCTTACCAACTATATGATCTTCAGGAACAAAGCCCCAGTATCTCGAATCAGCTGAATTATGACGGTTATCCCCCATCATAAAATAATAATCCATTTTGAAAGTGTAACTGGTGGCTGGTTCACCGTTTATTAATATCACTGATCCCTCTGCTTTCAAATCATTATCTTCATATACATCAATAATGCGTTCGTAAAATTTCAGATTTGAAGAATCAAGTTCAACAGTACTTCCTTTCGACGGAATCCATAAAGGGCCAAAATTATCTTCATTCCACGCAAGGTTTTTATCGTAGGGAAAAATTGAATAAGAAAATTCACCAGGACGCGATGTAGCCGCAGTAACATCAGTCACATTTGTAAATTTTGATATAGCTGCTGCTGCAGACCGGGTTAAAGGAAGATAATACACTGTATTTGAAACCATTGCCTGATCAGACCTGCTTATTCCAATACGCTCAAATGCCTTGGGATTAATACTTGTTCCGTTAGTTGTTACATAATAGCTTGTTTGCTGTGTATTGTTTTCCGGTATTAGTTTCCCGTTTACAAACAAATTTCCTTCTATGATCTGTAAAGTGTCCCCGGGTATTCCTACACACCTCTTTACATAATTATCCCGTCTGTCAACAGGCCTGTATATAATTTCATAATTATTCCATACCTCTTCCCTGGCCATAGACATGAAATATTCTATGGGCTTTGGATCATTACTTCCATAATTATACTGCTCCTGAAATTGGCTCGCCATCCTCCTGATAATCTCATAATAACTGATATTAGGCTCTTCAACCGCCACAGTATCACCTGCCGGAAAATTGAATACTATCGGATCGCCACGTTTAACCTGACCGACACCGACAAGACGCTTGTAAGGCAAAACAATCAGATTTGACCATGATTTACCATTTATGACTGGCATCGTGTTAGCCGTAAAGGGAAATGCTATGGGAGTGTTCGGCATCCTGGGCCCATAGGCCAGCTTACTTACAAACAAATGGTCTCCAACCATAAGTGATTTTTCCATTGAAGGAGTGGGAATACGATAATTCTGAAAAAGAAAAATATTGATCAGTGTTACTGCTACAACGGCAAATATAAGAGCATCAAGCCATTCAATAAATTGGCTGTTCTTCCCATTTCTTTTTTTCCAGAAAGTCCAGTTTACCTTCTGCGAAACATAAACATCAAAAATAATACCCAGCCCAAAAAGAAGCCAGTAATTGCCTATCCAGATAACAACTATAATATATAGTATTGCAGCAAGGGCAAACTTGAAATATTTACTTTGCAAAAAATTAGTCATGGCCAACAGTTGGTTGTGAAGCGGTAAAAGTATAAAATATTATCAGAACCCAAGCACATCATTCATTGTGAAAACACCTTTTCTGCTTTGTATAAACTCAGCAGCAATTACAGCACCCAGGGCCAGCCCTTTTCTGTTTTTTGATTCATGCCTGATACTGATTATATCATTTTCCGATTCCCATGCCACTGTATGAATACCCGGAATCATTCCTTCACGCACTGAGCTTACAGGTATCTTTTTTTCTTCTTTTTCGCTTTCAAAGCACCATCCTTCATAGCCGGAATGGTTATCCCTTATTCCATCAGCAAGAGTTATTGCAGTTCCACTGGGAGCATCAAGCTTCTTTACATGATGTATTTCTTCTATTGAAACATTATAATTCTTTTGACGCTCCATCTGTTTTGCCAGTTCCTTATTAAGATTGAAAAGCAGGTTAACTCCAATACTGAAATTTGAAGAATGGATGAAAGAAGTATTGTTTGCCTTACATAAGGCAATAGCTCTGTCAATATCCTTAAGCCAACCTGTCGTACCAGATACAACCGGAACACCAGCTTCAAGACAGACAGAAATATTCTTTAATGCAGAATCCGGAAAAGAAAACTCAATAGCAACATCAATACCCTTAAGGTTATCAGCTGTCAGTTCCCCGGCATTATCTATGTCAATGGCAAGACCTGTTGTATGCCCTCTTTCAAGTGCAATTTCCTCTATAGCATGACCCATACGGCCATAACCTATTAATGCAATATTCATTACAGTTTTTTTTGCGAAAGTATTGCTTTTAGAGAAAGAGACACAATAATCCAGGGATAAAATTCTTAAAAAGAAGTTAAATTATTCAGTTTTCTCCCTGTCATTATAATCTTACTTTTCCAGCGATTTTAAAATCCTCATTGCTTCTTCCCTGTCTGATCCGCAAAACTCCGGCTCCGGTTTAAAATCAATACAAACCTGTGGTCTGGCAGGATCACCGTAAAGAGCACATTTATAATCATCTCTCAGATGAATACATCTGACTCCTGCCGGTTTTCCACCAGGCATCCCGGGAATTGGAGATGATATTGACAAAGCTATACAACAGGCACCACAACCTGGCCGACAATACATAATATCTGAATTATAAACAGATAAGAAAGATATAATTTATTTTTTTAATAAAATATCATATACTGACCCAAAATATATTTCACTCAAAACCTGATCAGTAATTATTTACTTTTTATACAGCATATTACAACTTGATAAATCTTTATATTTTTACAAAAATTTTTATGATGCGAATAGATATACTGTCCGTTATGCCGGATCTTCTTGAGAGTCCATTAAATTACTCAGTCGTTAAAAGAGCCAGAGATAAAGGTCTCGTTGAAATAAATATCATCAATATCCGGAACTTTACAAAAGACAGGCACAGATCGGTAGATGATTATCCATTCGGTGGCGGCGCAGGTATGGTAATGATGATTGAACCTGTATTTGATGCTATTGAAAAACTGACAGGAGAACGCCGTTATGACGAAATCATCTATACTTCTCCTGACGGAGATCCTTTTAACCAGAAAATGGCAAATCGCCTGTCACTTAAAAACAATATCATCATTCTGGCAGGTCACTACAAGGGCATCGACCAAAGGATACGTGATCACCTGATCACCAAAGAAATATCCATCGGCGATTATGTTTTATCAGGAGGAGAAATGCCTGCTGCTATAATTACTGATGCAATAGTCAGACTTATTCCGGGAGCCATAGGTGATGAACAATCAGCTCTTTCTGATTCCTTTCAGGATGATATTCTTGCTCCCCCACTCTATACCCGGCCGGCAGATTTCAAAGGCTGGAAAGTGCCGGATATTCTCCTTTCCGGAAATATGCCCGAAATAGAAAAATGGAGACATGAACAGGCTCTTGAGCGTACAAAAAAACTGAGACCTGATCTGCACAAAGAAGATTAGTACTCCTGTTGCACATACAAAATTACAATTATCCGACACTCTGTAAAACCGCAACTTAACATCTATTGTGGGGCTTATCCCCTATTTTCTTTTGGAAATACCAAAAAGCTTTTGTAACATTGTGACTTGAAATGCCTAAAACTCAACTAATTAAATATCAATAACATGAATTCACAAGATTATATTAACCGGGAAGATAAATATGGAGCTCATAACTATCATCCTCTTCCCGTTGTACTTGAAAAAGGCAAAGGCCCATTTGTATGGGATGTGGAAGGGAAACGTTATTTTGATTTCCTGTCAGCCTACTCTGCGCTTAACCAGGGTCACTGTCACCCAAAAATAATAAAGGCTTTAACTGACCAGGCATCAGTATTGACTCTTACATCTAGGGCATTTTACAATTCCGTACTGGGAGAGTTTGAAGAATATATTACAAAATACTTCAAATATGACAAAGTATTACCAATGAATTCCGGCGCTGAAGCTGATGAAACTGCTCTTAAGCTTTGCAGAAAATGGGCATATAAGAAGAAGGGGATAAAAAACAATCAGGCAAAAATAATCTGTTGTGGCGGAAATTTCCACGGCCGTACCATTACTATAATATCGATGTCAACAGATCCGGATGCAACAAATGATTTCGGACCCTTTACTCCCGGTTTCATTAACATACCTTATAATGATCTGTCAGCTCTTGAAAAAGCTCTGGAAGATCCCGATGTAGCAGCTTTCATTGTTGAACCCATACAGGGAGAAGCAGGGGTATTTGTACCTGATGACGGATATGTGAAAAAATCATACGATCTGTGTAAAAAACACAACGTGCTTTTCATTGCTGATGAAGTACAGACAGGACTGGGTCGTACAGGGAAATTGCTTGCCTGTGATCATGAAGGCGTAAGACCAGATATCCTAATCCTCGGAAAAGCTCTCTCAGGAGGCATGATGCCTATTTCAGCCGTTCTGGCAGACGATGATATTATGCTTACTATTCTTCCGGGAGAACATGGTTCAACTTTTGGAGGCAATCCCCTTGCAGGAAAAGTTGCTATTGCAGCACTGGAAGTTATAAAAAATGAAAATCTTGCAGAAAACTCTGAAAGACTCGGAAAAATATTCCGCGATGAAATGAACAACATCAAATCGGATATGATTGAACTTGTTAGAGGGAAAGGATTATTAAACGCTGTCGTAATAAGGCCCAAAGGTGGAAAAACAGCATGGGATGTTTGTCTGGCTATGAAGGATAATGGGGTAATTGCCAAACCAACTCATGAACATATAATAAGATTTGCGCCTCCTCTTGTAATAACAGAAGAAGAATTGAGAGAAGCTATTTCTCTTATTAAAGATACTTTTAAACTGTTCGAATAAACCCTTAAACAGGGCTATTTAAAATCCCTGATGCCGGTTACCTTTGTCAGGTACCCGATAAAAACATTCAGGTACAGGTTTTCTATCTGTAGTAATATCTTATAACAAAAAAAGATGCTTAAAAAAAATCTTTTAACGAACATCATACAACTTTCATGTGTGATGTTTATTTTTTTTCTGATATCATGTAACTCTCAGAAAGAAATAACGGCAGATGAACTGATTGATCATGTTACTTATCTGGCCTCCGATTCTCTAAAGGGAAGACTTACCGGTTCACCCGGAGACAGTCTTGCTGCCTTGTATATCAGGGATGATCTCTCTTCATGTGGTTTTGTTCCTGCAACAGGAGACGGGTTTCAGCGCTTTAGTGTAACAGGAAACATTTATGCCGGAAATAATAATTCTCTTTCAATTCATGAAAAATCTTATACTCTCAATGAAGATTTTGTCCCTCTTGCTTTCAGCTCCGATAACTTCCTTTCTGCAGATGTTGTATTTGCCGGATACGGTTTTAATATTCATAATGACAGCGTGGAATGGAATGATTATGAGGATTTGAATGTTAAAGGCAAATGGGTAATGATTCTGAGATCTGACCCAGATATTGACAAATCTGAGAGCAGATTTGAATCATGCAGTTCTGACATTGATAAGGCTCTGATGGCTAAAGACATGGGTGCTGCCGGAATATTATTGGTATCAGGCAATACTTTTGACCCTCAGGACCTACTGGAGCCACTAAATTCTGAATATCAATCGATTGACATACCTGCTATAAGAATAAAAAGATATATTGCAGATATTATTCTGTCCGGATCCGGGAGAAAAATTGATGAACTTGAAAAACAAATTAACAAGACAGAAAAACCTCACAGCTTTCCTACTGGCACTCTTATTAGTGCCAGATCTGAGATTATAAGGGAAATGTCAGGTACCAGAAATGTTGTAATGATTTTACCAGGAGAAATTGATTCTCTCAAAGATGAATTTCTTATTATTGGAGCTCATTTTGATCATCTTGGCATGGGAGGTACTGGATCATCAAGCCGGACACCAGATACAATAGCCGTTCATTACGGGGCAGATGACAATGCATCAGGTATAGGGGCTATGCTTGAACTGGCGGAAAAATTTGCTCTTACGCCGGGCAGTCACCCAAGAAGTATTGTTTGTATAGCCTTTTCGGGAGAAGAGAAAGGACTTCTTGGTTCAAAATATTTTACTGAAAATCCCCTCATCGATCTGGGTGAAATAAACGCCATGATTAACCTTGATATGTTGGGACGTCTTCAGGAGACAAATATCCTTCAGGTAAGCGGAGCCGGTACGGCCCCCCGAATGAAGGACATCATAAATTCAATTAATGACACAAGTATCTTAAAACTAACCGTTTCCGATGAAGGTTACGGACCTTCTGATCACTCATCTTTTTATGCAAAAGATATACCGGTATTGTTTTTCTCTACCGGAGCTCATCTCGATTACCATACTCCCTCTGACACTCACGACAAAATAAACTACGAGGGTATGGTAAAAGTATCATCCTTTATATTCGAAATAGCAGAGTTTCTTGCCTCCGATCCTGAAAGATTGAAGTTCACTGAATCGGGACCTTCAACCGATCTCAGAAGACAAATGAGAAGAAGAGGGCTAACTCTGGGTATTATGCCCGATTTTGCAGGAAACATTAAGAATGGTCTAAGAGCTGACCTCGTCACACCAGGACGGCCGGCAGATCTTGGGGGCATGAAAAAAGGAGATATAATCACTGCCATCAACGGGAAACGGATTACAAACATTCAGGATTATATGTTCAGAATGGGACAGCTGGAAAAAGGACAAACAATCAATGTGGATGTACTACGTGACAGCACTAAAATATTATTATTAATTCAACTATAAGGTCTTAAACATATGCACCGAATCATTCTTTGGCTGATGGCAGTCCTGATTACAATAACCGCAGCAATTTATCAGCGAATGACCGGACCTACCAATCCGAAACGGGAAGAAATCTCCCTGAATGACAGCCTTTATAAAATAAGGCTTATAAGAAGCATAGGGCTTGATGAAAGATCGGAGATCAGACTCAGCATAAACGATTCTACCATCAAGGCCAAGGTTTACTACAAAAGATTTAGATCAGATGATGAATATCAACAGGCTCCTTTCATATTTAAAGAGTATTCTGTAGATTCATTCATAATGAACAGAATTTTCGGTATTGCCAGGGAAAAAGGTCTGTATGCAGCCCTCCCTCCTCAACCTCCTGCCGGAAAAATTCAGTACTATATTGAATTCACTGATAAATATGGCATAAAAACACTTATGAAAGAGTCGCCTGTAATAATAAGGTACAAAGGAGGAGTGCCTGCATGGATACTTACACCGCACATCCTCTTGATGTTCCTGGCTATGTTATTCTCAACTGCTTCAGGCCTTTTTGCTGCTTTTAAAATGCCTGTATATAAAAAGTATGGAACCCTGACATTGTATTTTCTTATCGCCGGAGGTATGATATTTGGCCCCATAGTCCAAAAATATGCTTTCGGAGAATTCTGGACAGGCATCCCCTTCGGATGGGATATGACTGATAATAAATTACTTATAGCATTATTGTTCTGGGTAAGTGCCGTGATTATGAACAGAAAAACAGAAAAACCATTTGTTACGATCACTGCTGCAGTAGTTTTACTCCTTGTGTATTCTATTCCCCACAGCCTTTTCGGTTCTGAACTGGATTACGATACAGGAAGGGTTATTCAGGGATATTCTTTGTTTTTTTCTATTTTCATGTCCCAAAAAAATCTTAAATTGAGTGCAGCATAAAAAAAATACTCTCGTCTTTTGAGCAGATAAAAGACTGAAGAGTGAGTGCAGCAGTTCAAATAAAAACAAGCCCTATAAGCAAGATGGCCAATAACATGGAAGCAGCATTCATGAACAGTCACCAGGATCTTATTGATGGATGTAAAAATTGCGACCAAAAGGCTCAGTTTCAGATATATAAGTTATACTATAAAGCTATGTATAACACAAGTCTGAGAATT
>DAINPM010000086.1:0-8267 GCA_036743455.1 Bacteroidales bacterium
CATATTTTGCCAGAATGATGGCTGAAACTGATTTATTGAAGAATTGTCGTGTTAAGAATCCTGAAATAATACTTGTTGAGTATTCTTCTCCAAATACAAATAAGCCTCTTCACCTGGGGCATATCCGGAATAATCTTCTGGGTTTTTCGCTTTACAGATTATTGTCTGCCTGCGGACATAAAGTAATAAAGACAAATATTGTCAATGACAGGGGTATACATATATGTAAGTCTATGTTGGCATGGCAGAAATATGGAAATGGAGAGACTCCTGAATCTTCAGGAATCAAGGGAGATCATCTTGTAGGAAAGTACTATGTTCTTTTTGAAAAAATGTATAAGTTTCAGGCAGAAGAACTTATGTCGAAAGGAGTAGAGCCGGGCGAGGCAAAAAATTCTGCTCCTCTGTTAATGGAAGCAAGGGAGATGCTTTTGAAATGGGAAGCAGGTGATAAAGAAATAATAGAATTGTGGAAAAGAATGAACTCATGGGTGTATGACGGTTTTAATAAAACATATGAGGCACTTGGAGTAGATTTCGATAAGATCTATTATGAGTCTGATACCTACAAGATTGGAAAGGATTTAGTGTTATCTGCCTTAAAAGATGGGATAATGTATCAGATGGAAGATAAATCCATCTGGGTGGACCTTACCAGCGAGGGGCTTGATCAAAAACTCCTTCTCAGGTCTGACGGGACTGCAGTGTATATGACCCAGGATCTTGGAACAGCTGTACTAAGACAGCAGGAATATAAATTTGATAAATGTCTGTATGTTGTTGGCAATGAGCAGAATTATCATTTTCAGGTTCTTAAGGCAGTTCTTGCCAGAATGGGTTATAAATGGGCAGACGGATTGCACCATTTCTCTTACGGCATGGTTGAACTGCCGGAAGGCAGAATGAAATCGCGTGAAGGTACAATTGTTGATGCAGATGACTTGATTAGAGAAATGAAGGAAACAGCACGGGAAGTGTCTTTACAGCTTGGGAAACTGGGGGATTATAATGATCAAGAGAAAGAAGAGATATTCAGAAAAATAGGGTTGGGAGCGCTGAAATACTTTATTCTTAAAATTGATCCCCGTAAAAATATGACCTTCAATCCAACGGAATCAATAGATTTTAACGGTAATACAGGTCCTTTTATACAGTATACCTATGCCAGAATAATGTCAGTATTTAGAAAAGGTGAGCAAATGGGCATTAAGTACAACAATGCAATTCTATCAGAAATGCAAGGTGGAGAAAAAGAAATAGATATGGTCAGGCAGCTTCGCAGATTTCAGGCTATTGTATCAGAAGCCGCAGCTGTTTATTCTCCTGCTTTAATAGCAAATTATTGTTACGACCTGGCTAAGGAATTTAACCAGTTTTATCATGATTTTTCAATATTGAATGAACCGGATGTAAGGGTACGTAATTTCCGTCTTGCAATCTCAAAGTACACCAGTGAGGTTTTGAATACTGCCATGTGGCTATTGGGTATAGAGATGCCTGAGCGTATGTAAAAAATATATTTTTTGTTTAACCAAGACCAAATAAGATAACATGTTTGAAAGTTTAAGTGAACGTCTGGAAAAGTCCTTTAAAATTCTGAAAGGTGAGGGTAGGATATCTGAAATAAATATAGCAGAGACTCTTAAGGATGTACGAAGGGCACTTCTTGATGCAGACGTTAATTTTAAAATAGCCAAGCAATTCACTGATACAGTTAAAGTAAAAGCATTGGGTCAGGAAGTTCTTAAGTCGGTTAACCCTTCACAGATGATGGTGAAGATCGTTCATGATGAACTGGCACAACTTATGGGAGGCGACCAGACCGATATTAATATAAAAATCAATCCTGCAATTATTCTAATAGCTGGTTTACAGGGTTCAGGAAAAACTACCTTCAGCGGGAAGCTTGCCAAATGGGTTAAAAGCAAAAGGAGTAAAAAACCTCTGCTTGCTGCCTGTGATATATATCGACCCGCAGCTATTGAGCAGCTTAAAATAATCGGGGAACAGGCAGAAGTACCTGTTTACATTGAGGACGACAATAAAAACCCAGTACAGATAGCAAAGAATGCAGTCAGGGAAGCAAGAAAAAACGGCAATGATGTGATAATTATTGATACAGCCGGACGTCTGGCTGTTGATGAGGAGATGATGAGGGAGATTTCTTCCATTAAAGAAGCAGTCAATCCACATGAAATACTTTTTGTGGTTGATTCCATGACGGGACAGGATGCAGTGAACACAGCAAAAGAGTTCAATGAAAGACTCGATTTTGATGGTGTTGTGCTGACCAAGCTGGATGGTGATACTCGTGGTGGAGCGGCTCTCTCTATACGATCAGTAGTAAACAAACCCATCAAGTTTGTGAGTTCCGGAGAAAAGATGGACGCAATTGATATATTTTATCCGGTAAGAATGGCCGACAGGATATTGGGTATGGGTGATATTGTCACACTGGTTGAAAAAGCACAGGAACAGTATAATATAGAGGAAGCACGAAAGCTACAGAAAAAAATTGCGAAGGATCAGTTTGACTTCAATGATTTTATTAACCAGATTCAGCAAATAAAGAAAATGGGGAATGTTAAGGATCTCATGGCTATGATCCCAGGTGTAGGGAAGACAGTTAAAGACCTCGATATTGATGATAATGCATTTAAGGGAATAGAAGCTATTATCAGAAGCATGACACCTGATGAGAGATCAATGCCAGCATTATTGAACGGAAGCAGGAGGAAAAGGATAGCATCGGGAAGTGGAACATCCGTTCAGGAAGTAAATAAACTGGTAAAACAATTTGATGAAACCCGCAAAATGATGAAGATGGTCACTAAATCAGGAGGGAATGCATCAAAATTATTGGGTAGAAAATAAATAAAATATGTACACACTTATTAATGGTAAAGAAGTTGCAGCCTCAATAAAAAAAGAAATTGCCAGTGAGGTTGAAAAATTTAAAGAAAGCGGGAAAAAAATCCCTCATCTTGCTGCAATATTAGTTGGTGATGACCCCTCGAGCCAGACCTATGTGAAAAATAAAGTGAAAGATTGTAATGAGGTAGGCTTTGATTCCACATTACTGACATATAAGAATAGTGTTGAAGAATCACTGATTCTTGGTAAAATAGAAGAACTGAACACAGACCCAGATATAGATGGTTTTATAGTACAACTTCCATTGCCTGATCATATATCTGAAAATAAAATAATTCAGGCAATTAATCCGGAAAAGGATGCAGACGGTTTTCATCCTGTTAATCTGGGGAGAATGGTCCTGGGGCTTCCGGGTTTCCTTCCTGCCACTCCCTATGGGATTATGGAATTAATTAAGCGCTATAAGATTGAGACATCAGGTAAAAACTGTGTGGTTATAGGACGAAGCAATATAGTAGGGAGGCCTGTTAGTATTTTAATGTCACAAAAAGGTATCGATGCAACAGTAACTGTGCTTCATAGCCGTACAACTGATATTGCTAATATAGTCAGAAAAGCTGATATAATAATTGCAGCACTCGGATCACCGGGTTTTGTGACAGAGAATATGGTAAAGGAAGGAGCGGTAGTAATAGATGTTGGTACTACAAGAATCAGAGATGAAAAAACTCGTTCCGGATGGAAACTGACTGGAGATGTTGATTTTGAAAATGTAGCACCTAAATGCTCTTTTATTACCCCTGTTCCTGGAGGTGTGGGGCCTATGACAAGAGTCTCACTCCTGCGAAATACTTTATTAGCTGCAAAAAAAAATAAACTCTGATAAATTTCATGGAATATTAAATGTCAATGCCCGTAAAATACAGGTTGAAGGAATCGGAATTTCCCGGCCTGTTGGAAGAGAAAATGATAAAATGATTTGTGAAATCTGCATGAGTGCCGATAACAGGTCGGTACTCATCATGTGATGTGTTAATACCGGGTCCGAAGTTAACAGGCGAATTCCATTTCCCGTTCTCAAATTTGGAGTAATAAAGATCATAACCTCCCATTCCCCCCTCTCTGTTAGATGAAAAGACCATAATCCTTTTGAATACCATAGGACATTTATCCTCTGCATTGCTGTTTAAGCTGTCAACTTTCTGTGCTGCTTCAAAATCACTGTCAAACCAGATATTAGGGGCTGTTTCAGGAGGTCTTATATTCAGATATATGTCATAATTACCTTCTCTGTCAGATGAGAAATAGGCACTGTCAAGACTGGTATCGAAAGAAAAATAACTGTCATTATTAACAGTATTAATGAGATTGACTGGATAAGGACCCATCACAGGCGCAGGGAATGATCCTGTTACCGGCATATTCATTAAATAGAAAAGATCAAGATTGCCACTGGCATTTTCGGAGCTGAGGATTAAGTATTCATACCCATCAATTGAGCTGAAACGGCGATACGGACCCAGATCATCCATCGGAGTATTAGCGGCATCTATCAGTTCCTCAATGAAAGCATCCCCATCAGTATTGGTTTCCAGAGTGAAGGTGCCGTCAGTCTGATCCCATTCAAATGTGATCATGCACTGAATAAGGTCATACTGTTGCCCTGAATTCTCCCTGCTAGTTGATAAAAGAGCAAATATATCACCATGAAGCAGATATGACTCTATATCACTTTCATCAATTACCAGATCAATATTGGTCAGATCAAGGTCATCAAAACCGGAATTGATACTATTAAGAGCGATAGTTGAATCAGGAAACGTGCCTTGTGGAAATTTTATAGGGTCTTCAGTCTTTTTGCAGGATACAAAAAAAATTAAAACAAGAAAGAATAATATAAATATCAGAGAGAATGATGATAAAAGCTTTTTCATAGAGAATTGTTAGGCTATACAAATATATTAAAAAAGCATAAAATGAAAAACCGGGCAAATCGTCCGGTTTCTCTGAGGTAGAATTTAGGTTATTCTAGGGTATATAGGGTATTGGGTAATTACCCTTTGTTCCTATTTCAAAGATGAAATTTCTAACCCGGAGGTTGCGTAAAAGATGTAAAAAATAATAATAAAAATATACCAAATTGACTGTTAGAGGTTTGAAAAAATGTTAAATTGTTAATAACTGGATATTTACGATATAAGGTGTCTGAAAATTAATATTAATTTTGTGTCGTAATCAAGATTATTATGGAAGAGGACAAGTTTGGGTATCATTGGGAGGAAGAAGTCAGAGAGGCGGTCCTTAAATTTGAGAGGATGAAAAGAAATAACGAAAAGTATTTCTTTGATGTAATTGAATTTGAGTCAATTATAGATTATTATATTGACAATAATAATTCAGGAAAAGCTTATGAAGCAGCTGCACTTGCTTCACAGCAACATCCTAATTCTGTTTCTATCCAGTTGAGAAAAGCAAGAGTTCTTCTTGATAAAGGGCGTGCTGTTGAAACTCTCAAGATACTTAAACGGCTGGAAAACATTGAACCGGGTAATCATGAGATATATATAGCAAAGGGTACAGCTCTCGGAATTTTAGGAGATGTTCAGGGTGCAAAGAAGATGTTCGATTATGCACTAAGCCTTGATTCAGATGAAACTGAAAATATTCTGTTCTCTATAGTTACTGTTCTGCAAAACCTTAATTATTATGAGCAGCTGATACCATATATGCTCAGACTGATTGAACTTGAACCTGATTTTAAGGCTCATCTGTATGATCTGGCTTATGCCTATGAGAAAATTGAAAATTATGAATACAGTATTGTTTATTATTTAAAATATCTTGAAGAGGAACCTTTCTCCGACAGTGCGTGGTATAACCTGGGTATAATATATAATAAAACCGATAGAGAGGAGAAAGCTCTTGAAGCCTATGATTTTGCACTTGCTATAAATGCACAGAATTCCTTCGCACTCTTTAATAAAGGTAATATTCTGAGTAATCTCGGACGGTATAAAGAAGCTATAGAGGTCTATCATGAATATCTTGAGAATGAGTCTGACAGTTTCGAAGCTATGACTTATCTGGGTGAGTGCTACGAAAAGGAAAAAGACTATTTTCTCGCAAGGAAATATTACCAGGATGCTATTGAATTAGCTCCTGATTTTGCTGATCCATGGTTTGGATTAGGTATCATAGAACTGAATTCAGGTAATGTTTCTGACAGTCTTATTTTCTTTAGGAAAGCTGTGAAACTGGATGATGAAAATCCTGAGTATTGGTATCTGCTTGGTAAAGCGCATTATATACAGGGAGAACTTAAAACAGCAATGAGCTGTTTCAGAGAAGCCTTGAAAATTGACATATATTGTGATGAAGTATGGTCAGTTCTGGGAGGTATCATACTTAAGGAGAATCTGGCTTCAAAAGCTATCCCTTATCTTGAACATGCTTATCAGATAACAGGCAATATACCCGGTATAAACTTCCTTCTTGCTTCTTTTTATCTCCATGGCAAAAACACAGAACAAGCTTCCAGGCATCTTGTCCTGGCTCTCGAAGCAGGAAGAGATTTATTTCCTGAATATTCTGATCTGTTTCCTGAGAAATTGAAAACAAAAACGATCAAGAAACTCCTCCTGAATTACGGATTGATTTAATACTGAAGCGGAAACTTAATTTTAATATGGAAAAAATACTTGATTTTCTGCCTGAACGTCCTGTAAAACCCAGGAATACAGGTATTACTATGGTTATGGATAAGGGTCTCAGCATAAGAGAAGCTGAAGATTTTATGTCAACAGGGAGTGAATACACCGATTATGTAAAATTGGGCTTTGGGACATCATTAATTACACCCGGGTTACCCGAAAAAATACGTCTGTATAAAAAAGCAGGAGTGATACCTTATTTCGGAGGAACTCTGTTTGAAGCTTTTATAGTTCGTGATAAGTTCAGGGATTTTCTGAAATTCATTAATGATAATGAAATAGAATATGTGGAAGTATCAGATGGTTCTTACGATATTGATCATTCCCGTAAACTTGAATATATAAGTGAATTGGCTAAAAGAGGCTCAGTTATCTCTGAAGTTGGTTCAAAAAAAAAGGAAATCATTTATACTCCTGAGGAATGGGTGGCAATGATGAAAGCCGAACTGGAGGCAGGTTCAGTAAAAGTAATCGCTGAAGCACGAGAATCAGGAACTACGGGAATATATAATGCAGACGGATCAGCAAATAAGGCTATTATAAGCGCTATATCTGATAATGTCAAACTTGATAATGTTATCTGGGAAGCTCCACTGAAATCCCAACAGGTATGGTTTATAAAGAATTTTGGAGCAAATGTAAACCTTGGGAATATTCCACCAGCAGAGATAATACCTCTGGAATCACTCAGATTGGGATTACGTGGTGACACATTTTTTGATTTTCTTCCGGAAAAGCTCAGAAATAAATAAATATATATTTTTTGGTTTTCAGATATCATTCATTCTCAATAAATGATATTGATATGAGAAAATATGGTCTGATAGGTTACCCCCTCGGTCATTCGTTTTCAAAAAAATATTTCACTGAAAAATTCAGGAGAGAAAATATAAGCGATTGTTCTTATGATAATTATCCTGTTGAGTCAATTGACATCTTACCGGTTATCCTGGAAAATGATCCCGAAATATCCGGTCTGAATGTTACAATACCATGGAAAACCGATGTTCTTAAATATATCGATGTTAAGGAAGCCTGTCTTAATGAAATTGGAGCCGCTAATGTGTTGAAGATAAGGAGAAAAGCAGGTTCAATAATTGTGTCTGGCTTTAATAGTGATATTTATGGCATTAGAGAGTCATTATTGCCCTTTATAAATGAAGAACTGAAAAATGCTCTTGTGCTAGGAACAGGAGGTGCAGCAAAAGCTGTTATTTATGTATTGAAAAGTCTTGGTTTGACTGTAATTAATGTTTCGCGAAGACGAAAAACAGGGATATTGCAGTATGAAGATGTGGATAAGGAGATTATTGAAAAAACAAGCATCATTGTTAATACAACTCCTCTGGGTATGTATCCGGATATTTCATCACTGCCTGCTATTAACTATAGATTATTGAATGAAAACCATATTCTTTTTGATCTGGTATACAATCCTGAAATGACCTTGTTTTTAAAGCAGGGAAAGGAGAGAGGCTGTAAAATAATTACCGGATTGAAAATGTTATATCTACAGGCTGAACGTTCATGGGAGATATGGAATGATCCGGATATTTAAAAGTTCTTTTTTACCTACTTAATGATAATTTCTTCTTTTGCATGATCTTACAGATCATTGTCGATAAATATTTCAGGGGGGTATTCTATTTCTTCAAGAAATAACCCTTGGGCAGGAGCTGACAT
>DAINPM010000087.1:0-1059 GCA_036743455.1 Bacteroidales bacterium
GGTTGTCGCATCTGTGATGTTAATAACAAGAATATAAGAATTACACAGAAAGTATCAACCATCGGCGTCATGTCGATTTTGGGTGATTTTGTCGGTAATTTAATCTTTGGCATTACTGTTTTTGATTAAATGATTAATCCTTGAGGATAAATCAAAGTTACGCATTTTTTAAGGATGCAGCAAAATTTTGTGTCAGGCTGAAACCAGCTTCATCAATCTTGAATGTATAGGCGTCAATGTAAGACGAGAAATAGTTGAAAGCAAGAATTGAGAGGGTAGAACCTGTGATTCCGAATGCGGTGTTAACAAGTGCTTCAGATATACCTTGTGAAAGAGCAAGAGCATCAGGTGCACCTGATTGGGCAAGAGCGGCAAAAGCACGGATCATACCGAGAACAGTTCCGATAAGACCAATCAACACTGATACAGATGCAAGAGTTGAGAAAATAACCATGTTCTTTGACAGCATAGGCAGCTCAAGGGCAGTTGCTTCCTCTAATGATTTCTGGATTGAAAGTATTTTTTGGTCTTTTTCCAGTTCTTTGTCCTGCTGAAGATCACGATAACGAACTAAACCTGCTTTCATAACATTTGCAAGTGAACCTTTCTGCTTGTCACATGCTTCTTCTGCTTCTTCAATTCTGTCTTCTTCAATCAGAAGCTGGAGTTTTCTTACGAATGCATTCAGTCTGCCTTTACCTTTTGCCCTTGATAAGGTAATAAGCCTTTCAATTACAAAAATGAAAAGTGTAAGGACACAGGTCATCAGAACCGGAACAATAGCTCCACCTTTGTAAACTATTCCAAGATAGTTTCCCTGAAGAGCATGGCCCTGAGGATTACCACCTTCAAAATTAACTGGATTACCCATTACATTGACGAACAATAAATAGGATATCACAAAAGCTATTAAAATAGCACTTACTGCAAAAATATTCTGCAGTGCTTCTTTGAACGAACTTCCTTGTTTACTCATTTTTATCGATTTTGTTTAGGTTTAAGATTTAACAATCCGCAAATATATATTATCATTTTTTTTTTTCCAACTTGAAAAAAATA
>DAINPM010000087.1:1159-8254 GCA_036743455.1 Bacteroidales bacterium
TGTCCTGTGGCTGCATCCTTAACAACACCTTTTATTTCATTGGGATTGATACCTTTTCTTACCTGTGCTTCATAATCACGGACATATTCTATTTGTCTCTTTGCAGAAGCATTGTTAGGATCGAATGCCAGGATCTGCTGATATGCTTCTCTTGATCTGGCAAGAGCAGCAAGACGTCCTTCTATTGTCTTCTGATTACTTACAGACATCATTTCAGTTGCTCCAAGTCCATTGTAGGCATTTATTCTGTTGTTCTTATCTTTCGGATCAATATTGAGTAATCTGGTGTATAAATCCCTGGCTCTGCTGTAATTGTTTGCATTGAGATAATAAGATCCCAGGTATCTCAATGCTTCTGACATTTCAGCTTTATTTTCTATTGAATCAGATTCAGCTGCGTGGATCAGATTCATAAATTTTGTTCTGGCATTATCAGTCTTGTTATCCGGATCCATACCAGCAGCAGTACGAGCTAACCATAGGTGTGCAGGAATATAATCAGGTGATTTTTCCAGGATTACATTAAAGATAGAATCTGCTTTTTCATAGTCTCGGCCTGCATAATAAGCTCTTCCAACCTGCATGTAACTGTCGAGGTTGTCACTTTCAGGATCAATAAGGCTGGCCCATGTCTCAGCTGCTTCATTATAAAATCTGAAATTATAATAATTAGAAGCCAGTTCATTTACAACAGCTTTGTCCTGAGGTCTCATTTCTGAGACTTTTTTATATTCACTAAAGGCTCTTTCGAGTTCTGCTTCAGCTTTTGCTATTTCTTCTTCTGTTCCTTGTTCTTTCAACTGAAGGTAATTCTGGTTTCTTCTTATAAGGATTCTGGCCATATACAAATGGTCTTTCCATAATATTCTGTCTTCTGAAAGAGAATTAAAGAGTTCATCCATGTATGAAAATGCCTGATCATAATTACCGTTTTTATTTTTTGAAGCAAGTTCAAAACTTGAATAACCTGCCAGACGATTCATATAGGTTCTTGATTTATCAACTTTGAAGATTTCTTCAACTCTGTTAATAACTTCTTCATAGTCACCGGCATAAAAGAGGGAGGTTACGTACCTTGTCATGGCAGGTATGTTCCCTTCATTCAGATCAAGATACTTCTGATAATACTCTTTCGATTGTTCGTGACGGCCTGCAAGGGAATAGAGCTGACCCAGTTCCCTGTATGCAGGGGCAAATTCAGGGTCTATTTCAATTGCCCTTTCAAGATGAGGCATGGCGGCAGTCAGACTTTTACCTCTTATATATATATTACCTATCTTCATTTCAGCGGTGGGAGACTCCGGATCATAGTATTGTGCCAAATTATAATTTTTTATGGCATTAGAACCATCACCTCCTGCAATATAAATGTCACCTGCAATAAGATAGATTTCCGGGTTTTTAGCATCTATTTTCAGTGCTTCCCTGATATGAGGGAGAGCAGCAGCTGTATCGACTTTCCCGTTTATCAGATGGGATTCGGCAATTTTTGCAAGTGCAAATGCATACTGATCAGCAGGTGGATCTATCCTCCTCAGGTTTTTAAAGGGAAGAAGAAGACTCCTTGCCTTTGTCCGCATTTCCTGTGCAGTATTATCATCTCCAAGATAGGCAGCTACTTTTGCAAGTCCTACATAGTTTAACGGATCATTGGGATTTGCTTCCACTCCTTTCTGGAATGCTTCTTTTGCCTGCTGTGTAAATACAGCAAGTGAATTTGAAATAGTATCGGAGAAATAACTAAGCAGGTAGTTTTCTCCAAGAAAGAAGTGATATTTACTGTTTGAAGGTTCTTTCTGTATAAGTTGCTGTAACAAATTTTCAGCCTGATCATACTGTTCGCTTTTTGTCAGAGCCTGTGCAGATGCAAGATCCTGTGCAAAAGAATTTCCTGCAACTAACCCTGCGACAGCAACCATCAGAATAAACCTCTTTTTTAAATTTATACGTTTCATGGTTCCAAATTATTTTGATGTCAATTATACTAATTTTTATTATTTATCTGATAACTATTTTTAATTATATTCTTGTCTTTTATATTTTATTAAGATTTTCTTTTCTTCTGTTGACTATTTAATTGCTTATCTGTACAAGCCTTACAGGCATTGTCGCCGGTACAAGTCCTGATTTTAAAACTATTCTTTGTCCCTGTTCAGCAGTTGCCCACTGAATAAAGCCTGAACCCAGCCCGGTAAAAGTTTCTCTGGATATAAAATAGACCTCTCTTACAAAAGGATAGGATCTGTCGTATATCCAACCCTGATCAGGACGATAGTAAGAATTATCATCTAGAAAAGGTTTTGAAATACCGGTAATTGTAATTTGTTCAGCCAGATTTCTGGCCTCTGGATCATCTTTGTCACTTATCCAGTTAACACTGATGATCCCAAGTGCATCCTCGTTCCTTTCAACAAAACTAATCACTTCTTCATTATTGCTAACTGCAAAAAAATTACCCGGGAGGCTATCCTCAATTTCAAACAGCTCTTTAAAATATCTGACGTTAGCTGATTTTGTATTGTCGAAGATCACTCTTATATCGCCCAGATCTGAACTGGAATCCAGCTCTTTCCAGGTATTCTTCTTCCCAAGAAAGATGTCCCTTATGTCTTCATATTTAAGTAAAGTGTCTTTGTTTGCCTTATTTACGACAAGAGCAAGGGCATCGTATGCAAAGGTGACAGTTCTTGCAATAACAAGACTCTCCCTGAGGTGCTCTATTTGATCGTCAGTCAGTTTTTTGCTTGTAACTATCACTTTTACCGAATCATTCATAAAGTCGTTTATGACATCATATTCCGGTTTATATTGTGCTTTAATTGTGGCATTGGTATAGAGATGGGTGAAAGAAAAAACTTCCGTATCAATAAGAGGTTGGAACGATTCATCTGAAGTTATTGTAATGTTGCCACGTGTCGGTGTTTCTTCCGGTGCCTGAAATGTGCCTCCGCATGAGGATAAGCTTAACAGAAAACCTGTAATCAGAACTCCGTAAATAACACTTTGTAAATGTTTTATATTTCTACCCACCTGGAAATTTTGGATGAATAATTGATTCTGATGTGCAAAGCTAATAATTTTTCGATAATATCTCACTATACTCATAGTCATAATACTAAATCAAAGTTAATCATTCTTTCTGAATACTGTACTGCAAAGCTTATGCCAAGATGTATTTGTTTGATTATTATGTATATAGTTAGTTATTATTGTCGTTTTTACCTGAAAAAAAAGCTTCAGATATCTGTTTATAGGTTACAAATATCCTGTATATGCCATATAATAATAAGGTACTACCCATTATATTTTTTATTGCCTTATCCATATTAAACATTTTATCGGCATAGAATAGGAGAAAAATTCCCAGGCCGATGTAAAAAAATACCATAAAAACGCTGAATATGGAATTAAACTGCTTAAGAATATTGTTATTATTCATTTATAAAAATTTTTACGAATAAAGGTAAAATCGCTTTAATATCAAAGGATTATTTTATCTTATTGACAAATTGCCATAAATATATGATTAACACCTATTTCATTAGTAGTGAACCGTCTCCGTAACTGAGAAAACGGTAATTATTTTCCAATGCAAATTTGTAAATATTTTTCCATTCAGGTCCGGTCCATGCAGACAAAAGCAGAAGAAGAGTGCTTTTGGGCAGATGGAAATTTGTAATCATTCCTGTGATTATCCTGAATTCATAACCAGGTATTATCATCAGTTTAGTGGAAGCATTAATTTTTTGGCACTTGTTTTCATGGAATAACCTGAGCACTGTTTTTAAAGATTCTTCAACTGTAATATTCGAATTATTACCATAGGGTTCCCATTGGTCTGTAAAAAGTGGCAGCCCTGACGAGCCGGGATCAGATAGCAATTTTACTCCCAGCCAGTATATGCTTTCCAGTGTTCTGACACTGGTTGTACCACAGGCAATGACTTTATTCCTATGCTCAAGAAGCAATTCAATCAGTTTTCGCGTAATAATATAATGTTCGCAGTGCATTTCATGAAGAGACAGATCATTTGTTTTAACCGGCCGGAATGTTCCTGCTCCTGTGTGCAGAGTAAGTTCAGTGCAGAGTATGCCTTTACTGACAATTTTATCCAGCAGATCTTCTGTGAAATGCAATCCCGCTGTTGGTGCAGCAACCGAACCATCAATTGCAGAAAATACTGTCTGGTATCTTAAATAATCATGTTCTTCATCGTCTCTTTTAACATAAGGTGGAAGAGGGATGTGGCCAACAGATTCAATAACCTCTCCAAAACTTATTTCTTCCGGTTCCCATGAGAACCGTATGATCATTGCCTGGCCTGATGACCTTATTTTTTCAGCATTTAGTTTGAATTCCTTGTTGTTGCAGAAAAAACTCGTACTTAGCGCGCCTGTTTTCCATTTCTTTAAATTTCCGACAAGACACTTCCATTCCACAGCTTTATGTGATCCGAGTGACTGGTCATAAGTAGCTGGCAATATTGGTTCAAGGCAGAATATTTCTATGGTGGATCCGGTTTCTTTCCGGAACAAGATGCGGGCCCGTATTACTCGTGTATTATTAAAAACCAGCATAGTATCCGGAGGAAGATACTTATATATATTGGTGAACTTATCGCTCCTGATTCTGCCGCTTTTATGCACAAGCAACATTGAATGATCCCTTTTTTCAGCCGGATATTGTGCTATTCTGTCTTCCGGCAGATTATATTCATATTCATTAATGTCAATATTTCTTGCTAACTCTTTTGGATCCATTTATATGCAGATGAAATAAAATAATAATCCCATTGTTCTTCTCAATTTTCAGTGGCAAAAATAGTTCATTTTAAAAAACTGTTGTAATATATTATCTTTGTATCGCAGCAGGTTGTTCCATCGCCCCGCATATTGGTGGGGAGGAAAGTCCGGGCAACAAAGAGCACCATGCTTCCTAACGGGAAGATATCTGTGAAGATATAGTAGTGTAACAGAAAATAACCGTCCGCCACTAGGCGGGAAGGGTGAAAAGGTGAGGTAAGAGCTCACCGGTTCTGTTGGTGACAACAGGAACCGTACACCTCATGGGTTGAAAGACCATGTATACCGGCGTCAGAGGACTGCTCGTTCAATGCCGGGGGGTAGGTCGTATGATCCCGTCAGCAATGACGGGACAAGATAAATGATGGAAAACGGTTCTATATCCTCTCGCAGGAGACTGAACCGTACAGAACCCGGCTTACAGACCGGCTGCATAAAAAAAAGACAGCCTGAAATTTCAAAATTTCAGGCTGTCTCCTTTTTTTTAGACTATAAAATATAATACCTATTTAATACTGAAAACACTGTCATCAATAGGTATATCTACTTCTATACTGGTGTAAGAAGTGATGACATCCATACCACTCATTGAAGTACTTGTTTTCATAGGTAATACTATACCGCTAATATCTTTGTAGTCAGACGGATAGGATTCTACGGACATGTTAACTCCTCCCTGATTGATATCAGCAATTTGTTTGATCAGGTAAAAAGACGATTTGTCTATGAATAAAGTGGCACTTAAACCTCCTTCAAGAGATGCTTTGACTTTATATGCCGGTTTTCCATTAACATTTTCTTCTCCCAACAGAGATAATTGCCCGTTTTTCAAATATTTATCCAGAGTGTTTTGAAAAACATTACTGTTCTGAAGCTGTGCAACCTGATCAGGACTGAGCTCAACAGGTTCTGATGAACCCATCATTGAATTGACAATATATCCTTTTTCCCCATCAAAAACCTGGATATTTTCCTGTCCATCCATACTGGTGACTGTCTTGATCTTATTAGGGTTTTTCATCCACATTTCGACCGGAAGATCCATTCCCATAATAGATACCTTCCCGGTTATTTTAATGGTCTTGAATGAGGATATTTTATCAAGTTTATTTGCTACAGTATATTTTGCCACAATTTCTTCAATTGTCTGGGCATAGGCTGCAGTGATGGCAATGAGTGCCACAAGTGTCATAATCAGCTTTTTCATTGATTTTCAGATTGTGATTTTAAATACTAAAATTATTTATGGTTGTTCTTAATGCAACGAGTTTTTTTAAAAGATTCTCTGTCTCAGAGAGCTTAAGCATGTTTGCTCCATCCGATTTTGCTATGGAAGGATCAGGATGTGTTTCCATAAAAATACCATCTGCTCCGACACTGATAGCTGCTTTCCCGATCGTTTCAATCATGGCCGGGATTCCTCCGGTAACTCCTGTGTCCAGATTTGGTTGTTGCAGGGAATGAGTAATATCCATTATAACCGGAACTCCTGTTTCCTGCATTAAAGGAATATTCCGGAAATCTACAACAATATCCTGGTATCCAAACATATTACCTCTGTCCGTCAGCAGTATATTATTGTTTCCTGAATCCCTTACTTTTTCAACCGCAAATCTCATGGACGGCCCTGAGACAAACTGCCCCTTTTTTATATTTATCCATTTACCCGTTTTGGCTGCTGCAACAAGCAGGTCTGTTTGTCTGCAAAGAAAGGCAGGTATCTGCAGAACGTCAGTATAACGTGCTGCTGTTATAGCTTCTTCCGGACTATGAATATCAGTAATGACAGGAACAGAAAAATGTTCCCTTACCAATGACAGTATTTCAAGGGCTTTGATATCACCTATGCCAGAAAAAGAATCAAGTCGCGACCTGTTTGCCTTTCTGTAAGATGATTTGAAAATGAAGGGTATTTTGTATTTATCTGACATTTTTTTGAGATGATCAGCTGTCTCAAATACAATATCCTTACTTTCTACAACGCATGGTCCTGCTATCAGTAGAAAATTATTACTTTTTTTGTGCTGTAAGCCGGGAATATTTATTTCTGTCCTTTCCATTTGAACGTAAATATAAAAATAAAATTCATTGATTAATAAAATCTATTGTATCATAAGAATTTTGTCAGTAATCGCGATCTTGTTAAGCCGCTTCCCACACAAAAAAAAATTCAGAGAGTGGGCCTGAAAACAATTTCTGATATTATCCTTTTCGATAATATTTTTAATGTGTATTATAATATTATAGGTAATTATAAAAATCAGTCCATATTTTCCCGAGCCTTTTTTTTATC
>DAINPM010000088.1:0-8091 GCA_036743455.1 Bacteroidales bacterium
GGAGGGTAGCGCCCGATGATGTAAAGGACATCCTCAGGGAATACGAGTAGAATCTCTCCTGTATATATACCAGTACGCCAGAGGTATAAAGAACAGACTGACAACTGTTCCGAGCGACATACCACCAATGAGTGACAGAGCCATCGGTCGCTGAAGCTCTGATCCGATACCCTGAGCAAACAATATCGGGGCTGTAGACAGGATAGAGGCCATAGCCACCATTATAATCGGTTTTAATCTCCTGGAACCTCCTGTATAGATAGCTTCCTTAAGGCCGAGTCCTTCCGCCCTCATATTATTGATAGTATCTACCTTTAGTATAGAGTCGTTGATGATAACTCCCGACATTACTATCAGTCCTATCATCGTCATAATATTTATTGTTCCTCCCCACAGCAGAACAAGTGCAAGGGCTCCGGCTATATCTATCGGTATCTCGAGAAGCACAATGAGCGGCTGGGTAAGCGATTCAAACTGTGCAGCCAGGATAAAATAGAGAAGGAGAAGAGCTACAACAAGAATTACTGCCAGTTCCCTGAAAAGCCTCTGTCCTGTGATAAGAGAGCCGCTGAAATTAACAGACAGATTTTGGTTGGCAGTGACCAGGTTTCTTATCTCCCCGGTAATCGTAGAAGGTCGGTTTGTATTCACATTGAGGTTAACAGGAACAAATTCCCCGTTAATACCTCCTTTTATTGTCTTGTAGTCATGTACTCTCTTTATACTGACTATCTCCCTGACAGGTATATCCTGTCCGTTTTTTGAAGGGACAAAACCTTCAGATATTATTTCGTTTATTTGCCTTTCCCTTCCTGAGAGAACGATCGGCAACAGTTCGTATGATGCCCTTAGCTCACCTATATTATATTGATTAAGAGCTGCTTTCAGGTTGTTATAAAGGGTCATGGGTTCAACATCATACAGTAACATCTTATCAGGGTCGATATTGAGATTTATCTTATCTTCAACAGGAGGCATTGAGATGCCGGCTTCGGGCCATTGTCCGGTCATCGCTTCCACAACGTCTGTCATCATGTCTACCGGAGGCACTTCTTTCTCCTTCATAAGGCTTACTTCAGCTACCAGCGGAGTTTCTGATGCTTCGAATATCTTTTCGAAAATATTCTGCTGGGCTCTGACATTGATAAGCGCTCCGGGATAATGATCTCTGATGAAGCGGTAAGAATTTTCTTCAACAACAGAGGCTGTAGTGTAATCATTTGCTTTCAAATAGGCCGTTGATTGTGTATATGACTGATCATAATCGCGGTTGAAAAGGAATTGTTGTTCTCCGATAAAAGAGTTTGTTTGCACTAACAGTTTTTTGTTCTCTGTCACCAGTTCTTCAATCCTTCTTCTGTTTTCATCCAGACTGATATTCTCATTCCAGTCTATTTTCACAACCAGTTCATCCTGTTTCACTGCCGGGAATTTATCTTTTTCCATCACCAGGAAAAGAAAAACCATCAACAGGATAATGAGTCCAAAGGAGATCATTGCAGGCCTTCTGTAACGGAAAAAGAAATTCATGCCTCCTTCATATCTTTCTTCAATACGTTTAAGGCTGATTTTCTTCACAAACTGTGTCAGCCAACCCTCTTTCCCGTTTCTGTAGAGGAGATAATATATTGTTGGCAAGAGGCTTATTCCTACCATAAGAGACACCCCCTGTCCTATTACGATAGCAATGGCCTGATCATAGAAAAGAGCTCCCGAGATGCCACTAAGAAAAATGAGAGGGATAAAAACGGCGCATGTAACCAGAACAGATGATATAAGAGGAGTGATTACCTCATTGGTACCACGTACGCACGCTTCAACAAGAGATAATCCTCTGTCTATCCATTGGGTAATATTTTCAATAACAACAATGGAATTATCGATCATCATTCCTATACCGAGGATCAGACCGGCGAGTGAGATAATATTTATTGACAACCCTGTCAGGTAAAAGAAAAGCAGACTGATAACAAGGGTTGTGGGTATACTGAATCCTATTATAAGTGGAGATTTGCCATCTTTCAGGAAGAGGAACATAAGTAAAAAAGCGAGCAGTCCACCTGCCAGAAGACTTTCTTTCAGGTTTGAAATAGAATAATCGAGCAAGCGTGTCTGATCCTGTGATATCTCAAATTTCATCTGAGGGTATTCTTGTCTGAAGACATCGATCATCTCTCCCATCTTTGTTTCAAGTGAAGCCATTTTAGCACTCGATTCTTTTATAATAGCCAGGGCTATTGACCTGTTACCATTGGAGTAATAAGCGCCTCTGGGTCTTTCCTGCCTTATACCCACATCTGCTATATCTTTTATCTGAAGTATTCTGTCTCCTTTTTTCAGATATATATCCTCCACATCGCTCACTTCTTTAAGGTAAGAAGTGAACTCCAGGTTATACAGGTATTTACCGTCTTTCACCAGAATACTTCCAATATTGATATTATTAAGGTTTACGGCTCTGCTTATATCATCGTCTGTTATACCCATAGCAGTCATTTTCTGCTCATCGGGAGTGATATATATTTCCCTGTTTATCTGTCCGGTTATATCAGCCATAGCTATTTCCGGAAGTTGTTCTATTCGCTTTTTAATGACTGTTTCGGAGAATTCACTCAGTTCAATGAATTTTTCTTCTCCTGCCTGCTCATCGGCAAGGGATACATTGAGTAAAAAGACAGGGATATCAGTAGCGCTTGCTTTAATTATCCTTGGTCTGTCAAGGTCACGTGGAAGGTTGTTCATTGCTCCGTCGACCTTTTCATTTACTTCCATAAAAGCAAGATCAATATCGTTCCCGAATTTGAAAGATAGTCTTATCAGTGCGCTGCCGTTTCTTGATTCCGATTCTATCTTATCCACTCCCTGTACCTGCAGAAGGTTACGCCGGAGTACACTCACTACGGTGTTTTCCATTTCTCTTGCGCTGACATCGGGTCTGGAGACAGCCACTGTTATTTCAGGAATATCTATATCGGGCATTAAAGAGACCGGTAACCTGCCGGCAGCTACAATACCCAGCAGTATCAGGGCAAAGAATGTCATGATTACTGCCACGGGACGTGTGATGATAAACTTAATCATAGTTTAAAAGACTTTTCTTCAACATTATAGGCTGATACACCACCAATCCTGCCAGGCTGAAAACGAGTCCGCTTATAGTGGCGGCAGCGAGTGCAAACCAGAATCGCTCGTCTCTACCCGTAAGAAGGAAGGGTATAAGGCCTACTATTGTAGCCATCAGGGTGAGTAATATGGGTATGATCTTGTTATTGAAAGCTTTCACATAGACAATATTGAGTGGCAGAGAAGGTCTCCGTCGTCTTAGACTGTTATAATCATTCAGAATATACAGAGTTGAATTGACAACGATACCACAAAGCAGTATCATTGCTGCAAACACTCCCTCGTCGACTGTTATATTAAACACATGGAAAGTAAGGAATACACCTATGAATGAAAAAGGAATAAGGCTTATAACCACAAAGGGTTGTTTAAAAGATTCAAGTAATATTGAGCAGATAAAATATATAATCAGAATAACAAGGAAAAGAAGATGATAATTTGCTTTTCCTTCTTCCCATGAATACCTGTATCTGCCGTCCCGGGCTGTATATCCAAGCGGCAACATTGCATTTGTTTCATCAATATTCCTTTCCAGGATAAGTCTTCCCAGCTCGGCATTGCCGACAAAATCGTATCCGACGGTTATTACATATTGTTGATCCTCTCTTCTGATAGTATTATCTGACACTTCCCGTGTGACTGATGAGAAATCTTTCAGTTTAACGAACTGTCCTGAAGATGTTTTAAGCGGAGTATTGTTAAGGATCCAGTAATCATACAGTTCCGACTGTCTTGACCGTATATTCACAGGAGCGTTTGTCCCGCCAATATATGCAGATTGCAGGGTTGTTGTTCCGCGCGAATATTTCCTGGCTTCGTTGTATGCAAAAGCCACATCTGAGTTGTTTTCGGCAAGATAAAACTTATCCATACCCAGTCTGTTCCTGTAGACTTTCCTGTTGCGACTGCCTATTATATATCCGCTATAATTGGCTCCAAGCAGGTATACATCTTTTATTCTTCCTTTTCCGCTTTCTATGAGCCGCTCCCTTACATCTTCAGAATAAGCATACAGTGCATCATAGTTATAGCCTCTCATTATTACAGAATAGCTTGTAGTAATATAGTCGCTGTATACCTGGTTACTGAATGCTTTACCCACACCTGAGACCGAAGCATGATAACTGCCGATACCATTCATATAATCTTCTATCCTTATCTTTAGGATAAAAGGGAAGATAGTTAAATCGTGTTCTGGTTTAAAGGTTATCGACAGGGAAGCCTCTTCTGCACTGTAGATATTTGTAGTGAACATATCTATCTCATTATATGCTGCCAGCATATTCTCCAGACCTGAACAGGTATTGTTAAGATCTTCTATTGTCAGCCCTTCCTCACTCAGACCTATATTAACGGTCAGACGGGTTCTCCGGACCTCATCAGACCCGCCGTAATAATAGAATCTGCTGTTTTTTGCTTTCTCGTTGAATAATCTGAAAGTGCCACCCAGCACTTTGTTCACAACTGGTTTTACATCCTGAACATATTTTCTGTTACCGAGAGTCTTGTTATAAAACTTCTGGAATTTTGTGAGATCTTCCTCACTGGTCTGAGTACCTGTATCATCGGGCAGAGAATCGGGAAGATAAAATACCGGTAGTCCGAAAATAAGAAGAGCTGCTATAATGAAAGTCACTCTGTATTTTGAGATAAAGTCGATGCATTTCAGATATCTGTCTGAAAGGCGGACAACTCTTCTTTTCCTTTTGATGATCGATGAATTGAACTTCTGACGGAGTTTTATTTTATCTGTCAGGCCAGGTATGAAGAAGAGTGCCACAAGGAGTGAGACTGAAAGGTTGATGATTACAACCGCAGCAAAATCTGCCAGTGTAACCTTTGAAGCTTCATCAAGAAAGAAGATTACGACCAGGGCTCCTATTGTAGTAAGAGTGGCTGCCACAAGAGAAATACCTACTTTCCTGTTCTTCTGGTATCTGATATGGTCGGTCATCACAATTGTATTGTTGATGATAATACCAAAAGATACTGTGATGCCTGCCAGAGAATACAGATGGATCTCCAGTTTGAACAGATAGTAAAATATAAAAGCTATAAGTATATTGGCCACAAGGCTTATGGTGATTATCAGAAGATATTTGAATTCCCTGCTTATCAGGAGGACAAGCAGTAAAAGAAGGACAACAGAGAGTACCGATCTGAAAATATTCCTGGTAATTTCTTCTTTCAGATAAACAGTATTATCCATGGAAGTTCTTATACTGTATCCCGGAGGCAGTTCTTTTTTGATATTGGCGATAACAGCATTTACCTCACCGGCAACCTTTATATTGTTCACATTTCTTCCGGCGCTCACATTGATATTAATTGTATTGAGTCCGTTTATCCTGTAGTAGCTCTGTGGACGCTGGTCTTTAAGTTTTATCTGTGCCACATCGGTCAGATGAATGATTCGTCCCGACACTTTTGCCACGGGGATATCATCCCATCTGAAATCCTCAGATTTGTTACCACGCAAAATCAGATATGTTCTTTTTGCATTCCCGCCTGCCATTAATTCATAAGCACCGCCCAGTTCCCGCTTAAGGCGGTAGTCTTCTATAGCACTGTTGATAGCTGAAGGATTGATATCCATTGCTGCAATTTTCCCCTGGTCGTATGTCACTTCCCATTCCTGGGGTGTTGCACCATATATACTGACACTATAAACGCCTTCCACGAGAGCTATCTTAGGTTTTATAACCTCTTCTGCCATGTTGAATATGTATGCCGGACTGGCATTACCATTCAGCTGAAAGCTCAGAATTGTGGATCCCGACTGGTTTGAGGGCATATTCATTGAGATAACCGGGTATGAGACTCTTTCGGGAAGTCTTTCCCGGACATCTCTCAGCAGGGAAGCAACTTCAAAGCGTTTAGCCCTCAGATCAGTATTCTTATCGAATTCGACCGTTATACTGCCTCCTGCATCCATCGTTGATGACGATATCTGTTTTATACCTGTCACTGTTGACAGAATCCCTTCGAGTGTTGTTGTGACTTCCTGTTCAACAACACGTACAGGAGCTTCCGGCCAGCTCCAGCTGATAGTGACAGATGGCAGGTTACGAGTAGGGTTAAGCTGAAGGGAAAGCAAAGGGATCATTGCCGCACCCACAATTATCAGCATGACAAAAAATATGTTGACCGTGAATGTAGAAAGGAAAGAACTGTAATGAGGTTCACTGCTCATTCTTCTCTGACAATTGTTTCGTGTGCAAGGTTGACATTTCCACTTATTATGACCAGATCGCCGGGATCAAGACCTTCTTTTATTGATGCGGAAGTGCTGTTTTCAAACTCGATAGTTACATATTTCCATATTGCCAGTGAATCCTGGCGTACGAAAACAACATCTCTGCCCTGCCGTATAACCAGTGCCTCTTTAGGCACCACCAGCTGTTCAGATACAGGTTTACGGATAATAACCCTTACGTTCATACCGTCAATAAGCTGTCCATTATTACGCAACTCAGCTTTAACCTTTATCATACCCGTCTCATCAACCTGAGGATTAATCTGCGTGATTCTCCCGGTTATCATCGTGCTGTCATTAATAAAAGAGATGATCCCCACAGGCATTCCTTTGCTGATAAAACCATATTCCGACTCCAGAACGGGAAAACCGACTTCCATTATTTCATCGTAAATAATGGTACACAGGTTATTATAGTCCTGTGAAGGATTCCATTGCTTAGCATTCAGATTTGCCACGGTACCGCTGATGGGTGCATACAGTCGTGTGTTATTGAAGTTATACTGAGCCAGCTTAAGAGCTGTTTCCGCATCATCGAGTCCGCTTCTTATTCTGGATATCCTGATCTTTGAAGAAGATAATCCTGTTGTATCATAAGTATAATAACTGCTCAGCAGATCGTCTTTGAAATTTATTTCTGCTTTTTCAAGAGCCTGTTGTGCTGTAATTAATCTTGATTCATATTCAAAATCCTCTATCACAGCCAGGAGATCTCCGGCTTTCACTCTCTGACCATTTTGTATATACAGGTCTTTAATAATTCCGTTCACTTTAAAAGGGACAACTGCTTTTTTAGAAGAATAAGTTTTCCCGTTACTGATCAGCTCATGGTAATAAGTTGATGGTTCCAGTTTTACTGTTTTCACAAGCACTGCTTCCGGACGTGAAGCCCTGCGGGCCAGCTCTTCCAGGTCCTCTGTTTTTTTAGATTTGCATGAGAAAAGAACGAGTATTAACAATGATATGATAAGGTAGTTTCCGGGTTTCATTATACAGGTTTATAATTTAGTTTGTATTAACTGATTATAAAATTAGATAACAATTATGGAATTTAGAAACATTTTCAACTATTTTTTTCGGCATTTATGAATTATGAAAAGATAATTTGACCACCTGGTCTCCTTAACAATCCGTTTTAGGCCTAATTGTTCTCTGAAAGATCTTTTTTTACCATGGCGGGTAAACCTAATTTTTTATATATTTCTCTGAGTGTTTCCGGAAACAACAAACCCCGGATTTGTCTGATATTCTTTTTTCTCAGATGATCATTAAGTGTTTTGACACAAATACCATATTCATCTGCAACTTCTTTTTTTGTTTTTGCTCTATTAGTCAGCGAATCCAGTTTTTCTTCCATAATTGTATAATGTTAAAAACTATATGCTCAATACAGACTGAATGAGTCTGATCATACTTAATATAGCAAGGTTTACTAAAATGATATTTTTGAATTATTACATAATCATTGACCAGATCCATCTTCAAAACAAAAAATCATCAGACATTTGTTTTCTTATAACCTAAACAAATCTACAATTTATTTTTTAAATACCCCCCCCTTTTTTTTTAAGTTTTTTTAACAAACCGGCTATAAAAGTTAATGAATAATAAAGAGGAGAGCAAGGAGCAGAGAGCAGGGAGCAGGGAGCAGGGACCTGAGGGCAACGTGGAGTGTAATTTCCGGTTTTCCGGAATTCCGTGTCAGTGGAAAT
>DAINPM010000089.1:0-7899 GCA_036743455.1 Bacteroidales bacterium
GAATAATTTAATTATTAAGTATCTGTTTTTTGCAGACACATTAAGGAACTAATTTTTTGGACAGAAATTGTTAGATGCCTTACTTTTTCAAAGAACGGTTATACACTGAAAGAATGAGAAAAATTTATCTCGGTATTGGGACAAATCTTGGTGACAGGGAGGATAACCTGAGGGGGGCCATGTCAATGATAAAGGAACATATAGGAAGAGTTATAAGATCATCATCGGTATATAAGACTGAACCGTGGGGATTTGATAGTGAAGACAGCTTCCTGAATATTGTTGCAGAAATAGACACGGAGCTTGATCCATACAGGCTTCTTGATCAGGCACTTATGGCAGAGGCAAGACTGGGGAGGGTGAGAACAGCCGGGGGCTACAAATCAAGGCTTATTGATATAGATATTCTGTTGTACGGGAGAAAGATAATTAATAGCGGGATATTGAAAATACCTCATCCGCGTATCCATGAAAGGAGGTTTGTCCTGGAGCCATTGAATGAGATAGCACCTGAGATTGTTCATCCCTTACTAAAGAAGAAGATAAAGACACTGCTTGAGGAATGTGATGACAGGAGGGGTGTTGAAAGGACTGACATAATTATTGAGGAGGAACGCTGATAAACCGGCAGGTATTTGAAGAAGAAAGACATGAACATATATTAGTATGGTTATTCCACTTATTTCAGGGAATATGATTTGGATGCTTTCAGATGAGGCCATTATCTGCAAAGCTGAAGTAATCTTTATCGGAAATGATCAGATGATCAAGGAGTTGTATATCCATTAAAGACCCGGCTTCTTTTATCTTTCTTGTTATTTTTGTGTCTGATTCACTTGGTTTAAGATTTCCTGAGGGGTGATTATGGCAGACTATTATGCCTGATGCGAGATATTCAATAGCTTTTTTCATAATAATTCTGATGTCGGTTACTGTCCCGCTTATGCCTCCCTGGCTTATTTTCATACGGTTAATGACCTTATTGGATCTGTTCAGAAACAGAATCCAGAATTCTTCGTGGAGGAGGTCAGCAAGAAGGGGCTGGAAGATATCAGCTGCATCACGGGAACATTTGATT
Organism: Bacteroidales bacterium; assembly: GCA_036743455.1. Classification (GTDB taxonomy): domain Bacteria; phylum Bacteroidota; class Bacteroidia; order Bacteroidales; family VadinHA17; genus LD21. The sequence continues at coordinate 1,079 of DAINPM010000089.1, forward strand.
GTAGCTGTGTCCTGAACTTCGGCCAGTTTACGTCTTCTCCCCAGCTCAAGAGCGGCAGCAATTGTAACAGCTCTGGCAGGTCCTATCCCCCGGAGTTTTTCCAGATCAGACAATGCAAGTTTCCCCAGACTGTTAAGATTATTATTTACCATTCCAAGCAGTTCTCTTCCAAGATCAACAGCTGATTTGTTTTTTGTTCCTGAACTGATGAGGATTGCCAGCAATTCAGCATCGCTAAGGCTGGCAGTACCTTTGTGGATCATTTTTTCCCTGGGCCTGTCTTCATAAGCCCAGTCAGTAATTTTAAGTGACATGCAGCGAAAAAAAATCTTATTCCTACTGCAAGATAATAAAAAAGGGGCTTTGAACAAGCCCCTGGGAAATTATATCTTTAAGCATGTTTATTTCAGACTGCTAATATGTTTTCCGACAGAAGATTTCAGATTAGCAGCTTTATTACTGTGAATAATGTTTTTCTTTGCAAGTTTATCAAGCATTGAATTCATTCCGGGTAACAACTCCTCAGCTTCTTTTCTGTCGGTAGTAGAACGGAATTTCTTAAGAGCATTACGCATGGTCTTAGCATAGTACCTGTTTTTCTCAGTCCTGTTGCTTGTCTGTCGTATCCTTTTTTCTGATGATTTATGATTTGCCATTTTGTTATTATTATACAATATTTTGTAGTCCATAGGGGAATCGAACCCCTGTTACCAGGATGAAAACCTGACGTCCTAACCACTAGACGAATGGACCATTAAAAGAACCTTAAAATGCGGATGCAAAGAAAATATGTTTTTTCCTCAATGCAAAATATTTTGAAGAAAAAATAAATCAGTGTATTACATGTAATATAAGAAACGACAGGTTTATCCTCGTCAGAACACATATCTTACAGACAGGGCGCCGTATATGCCTCCCCATCCTGTGTAACCCAGCAGGTTGAGTGACGGGAGGATGTCGAGGGACAGATTGAGAGGGATTTCATCAAAAGTATATTCAAGTCCCAGTATTGCATCCAGCCCAATTACCGATCTGTTATAAACCTCATCGAGATTGGGATTTCTTCCTGCATCCCAGTAACCAACATGACCTCCAAAACCCCAGAACCAGTTCAGCCCGGGATATTGACCTGTCCAGTGTTCGTTTTCGTAAAGGCCTGTAATGACCAGTCCTCCATAGCTGCCGGCAAGAATACCTTCAACTGCATTGGTTTTCCCAAGAAAATGCTTGACAGTCAGCCCGTACGGATATCCTGCCCTTAGTCCCAGGCTCGTCTGGTAGTCCTGCGCGTTTAATGTTACAGTTAAAAATGTTACCGATAGTACTATCATTAAGACTCTTTTCATATCTGCATTTTTATTTGGTTTGTAATAATTTTTTCGCTGTTTCATCAACATTAATCCCGTCAAAATTACCGGAACTCATAAAAAGATAAACAACATTACGGAAATTTTGTTTTTCAATAAACGAAAACATTTCGGAAGAATTGTCAGACACAACAATTTCAGAATCTCCGAAAACTTTTTTTACCTCATCTTTTGTAACAGGTTTCAGCTTTTTTAACTTAATAGCATGGGGATTAAAATAAACAAAAGCATGGGTGGCTTCACTGAGAGAGCCTTTATATTGCGGCAGAAAGCTGATGTTAAGGCTGGAATATGTATGCAATTCCAGAATAGCTATAATAATCTTCCCGGGATACCTTGAAGATACTGCCTCCACGGTTGCTTTAACTTTCGAAGGAGAATGGGCAAAATCAAGGTATGCTGTGCCATTTTTATTTTCTGATAATTTCTGCAGCCTTTTTGAACTGCCTTCAAAACTTCCTATTGCACGGTAAAAATCATCTTCCTTTATGCCTGCAGCAAGACAGGCCTCCTTTGCAGCTGACAGATTCTGCATATTGTGTTTCCCAAATATCTTCAAAGGAATGAGTTGATTGCCGTTTGAAGCATAAAACCCTGTACTATTTTCCACATGGGCATGGATATTATAGGGTATTTTTTTGATATTTGTCCGTAACTTACCTGCTATCTTTTTTACTTCCTGGTCACCTTCAAAATAAATAAGTATACCACCATCCTCAATACTCTCAGCAAAGATCCTGAATTGTTCCACGTAATTAGCGAAAGACGGAAACACATTCATGTGGTCCCAGGCAATACCGTTAAGAATGGCAATATCTGGTTTATACAGATGAAATTTCGGTCTTTTGTCTATGGCAGATGTAAGATATTCATCACCTTCCAGAACTGCTATCCGTGAATCTTCTTCCAGGCCTACCATAGTTTTATAACCATCAATATATGAGCCTACCATATAGTCAAATCTGACATTCATATATTTAAAGACATGCATTATGAGTGCTGTAGTTGTTGTTTTGCCATGACTTCCTGCAACCACAATACGTCTTTTATCCTTTGTCTGTTCATACAGGTACTCAGGAAATGACATAATCTTCAATCCCAGCTGCTTTGCCTTTAATATTTCAGGATTATCCGGACCGGCATGCATTCCCAGAATAACGCAGTCAATATCTTCAGTAATTGATCCGGCATTCCATCCTGTCAGTGCAGGTAACAGACCGTATTCAGCCAGCCTCGACCTTGATGGCTCAAATATTTCATCATCAGATCCTGTTACATCATAACCCTTCAATTTCAGGGCAATTGCCAGGTTATGCATAACAGCACCGCCAATAGCTATGAAATGAACTTTTTTCATCATTAATAGAAATAAACCATTGTTTGCTTAAGATAAACTGTAGTTTCTTAAGTAAGATATTTCAACCTTTCACAGACAACAATGTTAAGAATAATTGTCAATATACGGTTAATGGAAAGTCTATATATTTGTATATAGAAGAAAAGGAAATATTGATGAGGATCACTATCAAGCGGCCGGAATACAAAAGCGGGCATCACATTGAACTGCTTCACAGTGGCGAATCATATTTTGGAACTGTAGAAAAGATCATCGATGAGGCAAAACAATTCATTCATTTTCATGTATACATCATTGATGAAGATAAAACGGGTTTGAGAATATTCAACGCCCTTATCCGGGCATCCGAAAGAGGTGTCAGAGTTTATCTGCTGTTGGATGCCTTTGGAACAAAATACTTGTCTAATGATCTCATTAACAGGATAGAAAAATCAGGCATTTTATTAAGATTTTTTTCTCCGACTTTTATCACAAAAGGATTTCAGTTAAGTCTGAGACTGCATTCAAAGGTCCTGATGGTTGATGGAGAAGTAGCTGTAATAGGAGGGATGAATATTGCTGACCGGTACGCTGGTACGAATGATAAAAGAGCGTGGCTGGACTTTGCAGTACTTATAAAAGGTCCGGAATGTGTTCATGTCCTTTCTGTTCTAAGAAGAATATGGAATAAAAAATTCATTCCGAAGGAAGAACGGTCACATGAACAGATCAACTCTCCGGTTTCTTATCCTGAAGATATTAAACTAAGAGTAGTTCAGAACAATTGGTACAGAAATAAAATAGAGATTCTGAGAAGCTATCGGAGGGCTTTTAAGAATTCAGGGGATAGAATGATTATTTTTGCCAGTTATTTTCTGCCGGGCCGTAATGAACGCCGCTTATTAAGAAGTGCAAGTCTGAGGGGAGTGGAAATAAAAATTGTCCTTGCTGCTGAATCAGATACTCCAATGTTTAAAAGAGCTACCGGATTTCTTTATGATTTTATCCTTGAGAATAATATCAGATTATATGAATATCTGCCTTCTAATCTTCATGCCAAAGTAGCAGTCGTTGATGGTGAATGGTGTACAATAGGCAGTTATAACCTGAACCATGTAAGCGATTATGCCAGCATAGAGATGAATGTGAATATCCTCGACAAAGAATTTTGTTCACGGTTTGAGAAAATATTGCTTGATATAATTCAGAATGAATGCCGGCAGATAACCATTGAAGAATTTACTCGTAAGAGAACATTGTTCTCAAGATTATCCGGATGGATATCATATCAGATCATCCGTTTATTGATGAGGATAATGTACCAGATGACATCAAAGAAGAAAAAAACGTTGAAAGAGCAGGTACGATAATCATCTTTTGAAGGAATAAAAATGCACACTCATAGTTATTATATCATGGAAGAGGATGGGTTATCAGTTCAGTTTATATTTAACCAATACCTGTTTTTTACAAAATAAAAGTCAGTCATGAACTTACATCTTTTTAATATAGCAAATTTCAGGGTCGATGGAGGGGCAATGTTTGGAGTTGTGCCAAAGGCTTTATGGTCAAGAGTTTATGCTTCAGATGAAAATAATATGGTCGTCCTTTCCCTGAGGTCTTTGATCATTGAAACGGCAGGTCATATAATTCTTATTGACACCGGATGGGGAGACAAGCAGGATGAGAAATTTTTTCGTCATGTATATCTGCATAACGGAGAAGGTTTGCTGGCAGGGCTTGCGTCGAGAGGCTACAGCAGGGAAAGAGTGACAGATGTTATTCTTACTCACCTGCATGCTGATCACAGTGGGGGTTGTATAAGAAGAAAAGAAAGAGGAGAAGGATATGAACCGGTCTTCCCAAATGCCATTTATCATGTGAGCAGAACACAATGGGAATGGGCTGTAAAAAATAATCCAAGAGAGGAAGATGCCTTTCTTGAGGAAAATATATTACCTATTGCAGAAAGTGGAAGACTTAATCTGGTTGATGAGGAAGGAGAACTGTTTGAGAATTTATTTATCAGAATTTGTTACGGCCATACACCCGGACTTATGATACCGCTTATAAAATATAATAACCGCACTTTTGTATATGCCGGTGATCTGATACCAACAATAGCCCATATACCACTTATATGGAATATGAGTTATGATATAGAGTCTCTGAAAACAATAGAAGAAAAAAGACAAATCCTCAGCGAAGCTCTGGAGAATGACTGGATACTAATATTTCAGCATGACGCGAATGTCGAGTGTTGTAATCTCGGGATGACTGCAAAAGGAATACGGGCAGCGAAAACACTTACTTTTAAAGAGATAACAGATCAATAGAATACTGCATTGCATATCATCTCAGGACACCGGAAAAAAGGTTTTCCGCTGAACCTGAAAGAAGTTATATCTTTTTGTGATACATGTTATTTACATGATTTTTAAGTGTTTTTAGTGTAAGTTTTTTTATATTTGGTATAACCTGATCTGTCAGGCAATTTCCGGAAACAGTATTTAATTTATTAATTAACAGGGCGGACCAATGGCAGAATTCATTTATGAAAAACCTTTTCCTGTTGAAAAGGATAACACTTGTTACCGGCTTTTAACAAAAGATTTTGTTAAGCTTATTGAAGCCGGAGGGGAGAAGATACTGAAAGTGGATCCCCGGGGACTTGAATTGCTTGCAAGGACAGCTGTATCGGATCTGTCTTTTTTTCTCAGGACATCACATCTTGAAAAACTTGCAGCCATCCTGGATGATCCGGAGGCCAGTGACAATGATCGTTTTGTAGCTTATACCATGTTGCGTAATACGGTAGTATCATCTATGGGAGAGCTTCCATGGTGTCAGGATACAGGTACAGCTATTGTAATGGGCTGGAAAGGAGAAAAAGTATGGACGGGAGTTGATGATGCACTTTGGTTATCAAAAGGGATCTATGAGACCTTTCAGGAAAAAAATTTACGATATTCACAGGTAGTGCCTTTTTCAATGTTTGAAGAAAAGAACAGTGGAACTAACCTTCCGGCTCAGATAGATATTTATGCCGTAGAAGGCAATAGTTATGATTTTCTTTTTATAACAAAGGGAGGAGGATCAGCTAATAAAACTTTTCTTTACCAGCAATCGAAATCTCTTCTGAATGAAGAATCTCTGACTCTTTTTGTAAAGGAAAAAATTAAAGAGCTTGGGACTTCCGCTTGTCCGCCTTATCATCTGGCATTAGTAATAGGCGGAACCTCTGCTGAAACAACTTTAAGAACTGTTAAAGAAGCGTCCTCAGGTTATCTTGATAATCTTCCGGTGACCGGTAGCGAAAGTGGCCGGGCTTTCAGAGATATTGAATGGGAGAAAAAGATCAGTAAAATATGTCATGAATATGGAGTAGGAGCCCAGTTCGGCGGAAAATATTTTATTCATGATGTACGCGTCATACGTCTTCCGCGTCATGCAGCTTCCTGTCCTGTGGGAATGGGTGTGAGTTGCAGTGCTCACAGGAATATAAAGGCGAGAATAAATTCTGAAGGTATATTCCTCGAAGCACTCGAAAGAAATCCCGAAGGCTTTTTACCTGTTATTGCTCCGGATATGGAAGAACCGGTTGATATTGATCTTGACAGACCAATGGAGGAAATATTGAAACAACTAAGCAACTATCCGGTCAGGACAAGACTTAATCTGAGTGGGACTCTTATTGTTGCCAGAGATATTGCACATGCCAGGATAAAAAAGATGATTGACGAAGGGAAACCGATGCCCGGATATTTAAAGGAACATCCTGTTTATTATGCAGGTCCGGCAAAGACTCCGGAAGGTATGCCTTCCGGAAGTTTCGGCCCGACGACAGCAGGCAGAATGGACTCCTATGTTGATCTCTTCCAGAGCATGGGAGGCTCACTTGTTATGGTTGCAAAGGGGAACAGAAGCCGGGAGGTTATTAATGCATGTAAAAAACACGGAGGTTTTTACCTCGGATCAATAGGAGGACCTGCAGCCGTTCTTGCTGCCGAAAACATTAAATCAGTGGAATTAATAGATTTTGAAGATCTTGGAATGGAAGCAGTCAGAAAAATAAAAGTTAAAAATATGCCGGCCTTTATCCTGACAGACGATAAGGG
>DAINPM010000090.1:0-7697 GCA_036743455.1 Bacteroidales bacterium
TATCATTTCTAGTTGTGCCGGGTTAAACTAAAGCAACAAAAATCAGACCAGTTACGAGCCTTCGGTAATAGTAACACGATCCATAAGATACTGAATCGAACCAACTTCAATAAAGGAGAATCCTGATTTTCCTGAAAAATTACCAGCAAGAACGACCACTATATCATCTCCTTTCAGTCCGTATGACGGAGCGAGAGTGCTAAGAGCTATATGTATGAACTGGTCGACTGACTTGCGTGTTTCCTGAAAATTGGTATAGACACCATAAGAAAGGACCAGTTCTCTCATTGTTCTTGTTGAGTAACATTGGGCCAGAATAAGATTAAAGCCCCTGTAAGATGCCATATCCCGGATAGTACGTCCCTTTCTGGTATCAGCTATAATACCTTTGGCTGCTATTTTGACTGAAGTTTCAACTGCCACTTTTGCCAGGTGAGAAGATATTTCTCCTACCGGTTGAGCAAAGGGAGTATTCAGAAACTTCTCCTTATTGTGCTCAACTTCCAGAGCGACCCGGGTCATTGTTCTGACTGCTTCTACAGGATATTTTCCGTATGCTGTCTCGCCACTCAACATTATTGCATCGGTCTGGGAATAAATAGCACTTGCTATATCACTAACTTCAGCTCTTGTCGGACGGGGATTGGTTATCATTGAATGTAGCATCTGTGTTGCCACTATTACAGGTTTCCTGCAATAAATACACCTGGATATCATCATACGTTGTATGGAAGGGATCTTCTCATAAGGTATCTCAATGGCAAGATCTCCTCTGGCTACCATGATCCCGTAAACAGCTTCCAGTATTTCAATAATATTCTCAACACCTTCCTGATTCTCGATCTTTGCGATGATCTTCATCTGACTGTTGTGCTTGTCGATCTCTGCCTGAACATCAAGAGCGTCCTGTTTTGATCGCACAAATGAATGGGCAATAAAATCCACTTCATTTTCAGCTGCAAATTTTATAAACTCCCGGTCTTTGTCATTAACTGACGGCAGATTAAGTTTTACACCGGGTATATTTACGCTCTTCCTTGAGCCTATTAACCCGTCGTTTACTGCAATACAAACAAGTACATCTCCTTCTTTTGCGGTTGCCCTTAGTTCAAGGTCTCCGTCGTCTATCATTACAGATGATCCCAGAGGTATATCCTTGGCAAAGGTTTTCAGGTTAACAAAAATATCCGTGCCGCTTGACTTACGGTCAGGATCACCTTTCATTTTTAAAACAGAACCTTTTTTAACCCGTATGGGGCTATCGCATACTGTGGTACGTATCTCCGGCCCCTTGGTATCAATTAAAATGGCTATTTTGTCTGACACCGATTTTACATTCTGTATAATCCTGGAAGCTCCTTTAATATCCAGATGGGCTGAGTTAATTCTGACCACATCCATTCCTGCTTCATACAATTCTTTAATAAAAGACGTCTCACATTTTTTATCTGATATAGTAGCAACTATTTTTGTTCTCTTCTTGTCCATCACTTCATTATTTTATTTGCCTGTATAAAAGAGCCTCAATGGCAAGCCTGTAACTATCCATTCCAAATCCGGCTATCGATCCTGCACAGTTAGGGGCTATCAGGCTCACCCTCCTGAAATCCTCCCTGGCCCCAATATTAGTGATATGAACTTCTATTACAGGCACTTTGACCGAAGCTATTGCATCAGCAATGGCAACCGATGTATGGGTATAACCACCGGCATTAAGTATAATTCCGTCATAAGTGAACCCCTTATTCTGAATCTCATTAATAATCTCGCCCTCAACATTTGACTGAAAATATTCAAAATTAATACCGGGATAAATATCTTTCAGTGATTTATAATAATCATCAAATGATGTATTTCCATATTTTTCAGGTTCTCTTTTACCTAGCAGGTTAAGATTTGGTCCGTTAATAATACTGATTTTCATTTTTACTGGCTGGTAAATATTTCCAAAGGGTAAAAATAGTTAAAAATATTGATGTGTTCACAAATACAATTTATCCAGTCTTTTCATTACTTTGTAAAACATCAGGAATTATCTGATATGAGTTTAACCTGGGATCAGGCAATAAAGGATTTCGGAAGATATCTCAGACTAGAGAAATCCCTTTCGGAGAATAGTGTTGAGGCATATTCTGAAGATGTCAGAAAGCTTCACGGATTTTTTGTTTCTGACGATAGAAACATTTTACCGGTATCAATCAGCTATCAGGATATCAAGGACTTTCTGAAGTGGTATACTGACGGCAATTATAATGCAAGAACCCAGTCCAGGACTATTTCGGGAATAAGGGCTTTCTTCAGGTTTCTTCTTACGGAAGGTGAAATAACTGAAAATCCTTCTTCTCTGATTGAATCACCTAAAACAGGACTTAAACTACCTGAGGTTTTATCAACTGATGAGATCAACAGGATGATATCCCTTATTGATCTGAGCAAAGCGGAAGGACACAGAAATAAAGCAATCATTGAGATTCTTTACGGATGTGGATTACGGGTCTCTGAACTTGTTAACCTCCGCATTACCGACCTCCATTCGCAGGAAGGATTTGTAAGTGTTACAGGTAAAGGTAATAAACAAAGACTGGTACCTATTGGCAGCAAAGCTCTGAAGGCAATAGAAAACTACATACCCTCAAGAAACACTCTTCGCGTAATACATGATAAGAATATCGTTTTTCTTAACCGAAGAGGCAGACGGCTCACCAGGGCAATGATATTTACTATTGTGAAAGATCTTTCAGCCAGAGCCGGAATCCGGAAAAAGATCAGTCCCCATACCTTCCGCCATTCATTTGCCACTCATCTGGTTGAAGGAGGTGCAGATTTAAGGGCAGTACAGGAGATGCTCGGACACGAATCAATACAGACCACAGAGATATACACACATATTGACAGAAGTTTTCTCCGGGACACTCTTCTCATGTTCCATCCAAGAGCCTGATACAGATTTGTCCGGCATTTTTCTGAATTTCATTTTTTGTATTAACTTTGGCACTTATTTCAAAAAACTAATAATTAATTATCAATAAACTATAACATTATGTCAACGATTAAAAGAGTTTACACCTTTGGCAATAAGACTGCAGAAGGAAAGGCTGACATGAAAAACCTCCTTGGGGGCAAAGGGGCAAATCTTGCTGAAATGTGCCTTTTAGGTCTGCCTGTACCTGCCGGTTTTACTATCACCACAGAAGCCTGTAACGAATACTTTGAAAACAATTGGACTCTTCACCCTGACCTTATGCCTGAAGTATGGGCAGCAATGAAAAAGACTGAAGAAACGATGAAGATGAAGTACGGAGATCCTGAAAATGCTCTTCTCGTTTCCTGCCGTTCCGGTGCCAGGAGTTCCATGCCGGGCATGATGGATACTGTTTTGAATATAGGTCTCTGTTCTGCTACTATACCAGGGTTCCTGAAAAAAACCAATAACCCTCGTTTTGTATGGGATTCATACAGAAGGCTCATTATGATGTATGCCGATGTGGTAATGGAAAAAGCTGAAGATATTGAGCCCCCTGAAGGTAAAGGAATACGCAAACGGCTCGACGAAAAGCTTGAACAGTTCAAGAAAAAAAGAGGATATGAATCTGATACTGAAATCACTGCTGAAGAATTACAGGTACTTGCAGAGGAATTTAAGACTACAGTAAAAGAAGTTCTTGGAAAACCATTTCCCGATGATGCAAAAGAACAACTTGAAGGTGGAATAAAAGCAGTATTTAAAAGCTGGAACGGAAAGAAAGCAAAATCATACCGCCGTATAGAGGGTATCCCTGATGACTGGGGGACTGCAGTTAACGTACAGGCTATGGTTTTCGGAAACATGGGTTCTTCATCAGCAACAGGTGTTGCATTTACACGTAATCCTGCAACCGGTGAAAATCTGTTTTATGGCGAATGGCTTGTTAATGCACAGGGAGAAGACGTGGTCGCAGGTATCCGTACTCCCAACCCACTAAATAATGAAACAAAGAACGAGCAGAATAAACATCTGCCCAGTCTCGAAGAAGCCATGCCTGAGACTTATAAAGAGTTGTCCAACATACGTGATATTCTGGAGAAAGCATTCCACGACATGCTTGATATAGAATTTACTATTCAGGAGAAAGTCCTTTATATGCTCCAGTGCCGTACCGGAAAGAGAACAGGCACTGCTGCCCTTAATATGGCAATGGATATGCTTCATGAAAACCTCATCGATGAGAAAACTGCTGTCCTTCGTGTTATGCCTGCACAGCTTGACGAACTGCTTCATCCTATATGTGATCCCGAAGCTGAGAAAAAAGTCAAGCCTCTTGTAAAAGGGCTTCCTGCAGGACCAGGAGCAGCTGTAGGTAAAGTCGTTTTCACTGCAGAAGATGCAGTGGCCTGGTTCAGAAAAGGAGAAAAAGTTATTCTCCTTCGTGAAGAAACCAACCCGGAAGATGTGGAAGGGATGAGAGCTGCTGTTGGTATCCTCACTGCACGTGGAGGTATGACATCACATGCTGCACTTGTAGCACGTGGATGGGGTAAATGCTGTGTAGTTGGTGCCGGAGCTCTCCATGTTGACAGTTCTGCCAAAATAGCTAAGGTAAGTGGCTCAAGCATTGAAATAAAAGAAGGTGATGTCCTAACTCTTAATGGGACAAAAGGGAATGTATATACCGGTTCTGTAGCTCTCATGGATGCAACAGAAAACCCAAGATTTCAGGAGTTTATGAGTCTTGTAGATAAATACCGGAAAATGGGTGTCAGAACCAATGCCGACACACCGGAAGACGCCAGACTGGCCCGTGAATTCGGAGCTGAAGGAATAGGTCTTTTCCGTACAGAACATATGTTCTACGGCAAGGGGGCAGAACAACCTCTTTTCCTGCTTAGAAAAATGATACTTAGTGCAAATGAAAGCGAACGACGTAAGGCTCTTGATGAACTCTCCGGATTTGTCAGAAAAGATATGAAGGCAACTATGGAAGCTATGGATGGCCTGCCTGTAACATTCAGACTCCTTGATCCTCCTCTTCACGAATTCGTACCACAGAGCAAAGAAAACCAGGAAGAACTGGCCAAAGCTCTCGGTATAAGACGTGAAGACGTCGCAAAGCGCGGAGAAGCACTTCACGAATCCAATCCTATGATGGGACACAGAGGAGTACGTCTCGGAATTACATACCCTGAAGTAACAGAAATGCAGGTAAGAGCCGTATTTGAAGCTACAATGGAACTGGTAAAAGAAGGGAAAAACCCATTACCTGAAATAATGGTACCGGTTACCTGCGATGTTTCTGAGCTTGATGAAACAAGGAAAATTGTTGATAAAGTTTACAGTCAGGTATGCGAGAAATTCGGAGTCGATAAAATAAATTATAAATATGGTACTATGATCGAGATTCCCCGTGCTACATTACTTGCCGATAAAATGGCAAAAAGTGCCGAGTTTTTCTCCTTCGGAACCAATGACCTGACACAAATGACATTCGGCTTCAGCCGTGACGATATTGGTGGCTTCCTTAACGATTATCTCGATAAGAAGATGCTTCCTGTTGACCCCTTCCAGACTATTGACATAGATGGTGTCGGTCAACTTATTACTATGGCCGCTGAAAAAGGCAGATCAACAAGACCCGATCTTAAAATAGGTATTTGCGGCGAACAGGGAGGCGATCCTGCTTCAGTTGAATTCTGTTTTAAAACAGGACTCACCTATGTAAGCTGTTCACCTTTCAGAGTCCCTATTGCCCGTCTGGCTGCAGCTCAGGCCTCAATCAAGTTCGGCAAATAATACTGAAAAATTCAATACAATTTTTTTCGAGGCCGTCTCATAAAAGAAATGAGACGGCCTCTTCTGTCTTAAAGAGTCAACCAGTCTGTACACTGAAGAATAAGTACAAAAAAAATCCCGATACAAGCCGGTCAAAAAATGATAATATTTAACTTTTTAAAGTTTTTAGATATATAATGTTTATATTTGCGATGATAAAGATTTTATATATTAATATTTTGTATGTTTAAGGGCATTTTTTTTAATATCACAGATCACAATTCCTGACACAGTAATTATATTTTTAATGTATCTTTATATCTGGCAGGATTAATTAATTATAAATAGAATCATAAAAATTATGACAAGGAACAAGAAATTACTATCGTGGGTAAAAGAATGGGCAGATTTGTGTGAACCGGAATCGATACACTGGTGCGACGGATCTGAAGAAGAAAACAGAATGTTACTTGACACTGCAGTAAAAAATGGAAGCGCCATAAAATTAAACCCCTCTAAACGTCCGGGGTCCTATTATTTCCAGAGCGATCCCAGTGATGTTGCCCGTGTCGAAGACCGCACTTTCATTTGCTCAGAGAAAGAGGAAGATGCGGGACCAACAAATAACTGGCAGGATCCACATGAGATGAAAAAAACACTTCGCTCACTCTACAAGGGATGCATGAAAGGACGTATTATGTATATTATCCCTTACAGTATGGGACCTCTCGGCTCTGACATCTCACACATTGGAATTGAAATAACAGACTCCATATATGTTGTAACAAACATGAGAATAATGACACGTATGGGTCAGGCTGTTCTTGATGAACTTGGAGACGGAGATTTTGTACCCTGTATCCATTCAGTAGGGGCTCCTCTAAAACCCGGGGAAAAGGACAGACCCTGGCCATGTGCTCCAATGGAAAAGAAATTCATAACCCAATTCCCGGAAACAAACGAAATATGGTCTTTCGGAAGCGGTTATGGCGGTAATGCCCTTCTTGGCAAGAAATGTTTTGCTTTGCGTATTGCTTCCAATATGGCAAGAAGAGAAGGCTGGCTGGCTGAACACATGCTTATCATGGGAGTTACAAATCCCAAAGGACAGAAAAAATATTTTGCTGCAGCATTTCCCAGCGCCTGCGGAAAAACAAACCTGGCTATGCTGATCCCTACTATCCCAGGCTGGAAAGTAGAATGTGTTGGCGATGATATAGCATGGATGAAATTCGGAGCAGACGGCAGACTGTATGCCATAAACCCGGAATACGGCTTTTTCGGTGTAGCTCCTTATACATCTATGGAAACTAATCCAAATGCTATGCTCTCATGCAGAGCCAACACAATCTTTACAAATACTGCCCTTACACCTGACGGTGATATCTGGTGGGAAGGAATAGGATACGACATTCCTGAAGGGACAATAACCTGGACTAACGAGAAATTCGATCCCTCATCCGGTAAACCTGCAGCAAATCCAAATGCAAGATTTACTGCTCCTGCAAGTCAATGTCCGGTCATCGACACCGACTGGGAAAATCCGGCAGGAGTTCCTATCTCAGCAATCCTCTTTGGAGGTCGCCGTCCCAATACCCTGCCTCTGGTCTACGAATCATTCGACTGGAATCACGGAGTTTTTATCGGATCAATTGCAGGCTCTGAAGTAACAGCCGCAGCAATAGGACTTAAAGCAGGAGTAAGAAGAGATCCTTTTGCCATGTTGCCTTTCTGTGGATATCACATGGGAGATTATTTCAACCACTGGATAAAAATTGGGAAAAACGCACCGGATAAAACCAAACTGCCAAAAATCTTTAACGTTAACTGGTTCAGGAAAGACGCTGAAGGGAAATACCTCTGGCCTGGTTATGGAGAGAATATCAGAGTACTTGAATGGATATTCGACAGAACTGAAAACGCCGATATAGCAGAAAAAACAGCTATTGGA
>DAINPM010000091.1:0-7682 GCA_036743455.1 Bacteroidales bacterium
GCCCTTATGGTAAATCAAATGGATGCCGATAACAAAAGCGGGATGATAATGATTGGCATCCTGTATCTGGTTATTGCTTTCGGGGTTTTTGGTACTGTACTGATGATGCTTGCAGAACGCCGCAGGGAATTTGCAGTGCTGATATCCATAGGTATGCAAAAACATAAGCTTGCAGGAGTTGTTGCATTTGAGTTACTTTTAATAGGTCTGATGGGTGTTATGGCTGGTGTTATTGCCTCTTTGCCTGTTGTTATTTATGGAAATATCAATCCTCTCAGATTCAAAGGTCAGATGGCCAGCATGTGGGAAGATTACGGTTTTGAACCCATAATGCCCACCCTAATGCCGGACGCATATTACTTGTGGCAGACCGTTGTCGTACTTATTATTCTGTCTATTGCTATCTTTTTCAGTATAAGGAAAATATATAAGTTAAACGTTATACAGTCAATTAAAGCATAATTCTCAGGTATTATGATAACAGAAATAGCTTGGAAAAATGTGTGGCGCAATAAACCACGAAGCCTGATAGTAATAGCTGCGATAACAGTGGGAGTATTTGCAGGAGTATTTTCTATTGCGATAATGAACAGTGCCATTGTTCAGAGAATTGATGCTTCAGTAAATGAAGAACTGGCACACATACAGGTGAATAACAAAGATTTCAGGAATAGTTCCGATATAAAAAGTATTATTCCTGATTATGATGAAGTAGTATCGGAAATGATGTCTGCCCCGGGCATGAAAGAAGTATCGGGAAGAATAATTATCAGGGGGATTGCATCAACATCAGCCAGGAGCACAGGTGTCGAAATCAGCGGAATAAATGTGGAAAAAGAAAGGAGAATGCTGAAGTTAGCTGATAAGATTATCCCTGGCACAGGAACATTTTTTGAATCTGAGACCAGGTTCAACAGAGCATATATTGGTGAAAAACTTGCCAAAGAATTGAACATTATAAGGTATAACCTTGATGAAGAGGCTCTTTCCCGACTCAGAGAAAAGGGTGTTCCGGAAAAAATTATTTCAGGTCTTGAACCAATATACGGAGAAAGATTCACTTCAGGCAGAAAATTACAGAAAGCTGTTGAAAACCTGCTTGGTGAAAAAGATTACAAGAAATTTATTAATCCGGTTATGGAAGCTGCATGGTCCTACAGGGAAGGATCCAGGATTATACTGACATTTGTTGATATCAATAATATCCAGACTGGCGCTGCTTTCCGCATAAGCGGTATTTTCAGGACGAACAATGATATGTTTGAAGAAACATCGGTATTTGTACCGGAAGAGGAACTTAGGAAACTTACAGGACTAAAGGATAATGATTATCACAGGGTGATAGGGCTTCTTGAAGAAAACTCTTTTACCGAAGAAGCTACTTCGGAGATTAGAGAAGCTCTCAGTTCCTATGAAGTCCTTAATTGGAAGGAAATTCAGCCCGACCTTGCAATGTTTGCCGACATGATGCAACAAATATATGGATTGTTCATGGCTATTATTCTGGCAGCTCTGGCTTTCGGAATAGTGAATACAATGCTTATGTCAGTTCTGGAAAGAACAAAGGAGATTGGTATGCTTGCTGCTATAGGTATGAACCGTCGCAGGATATTCATTATGATAATGCTTGAATCGATATTTCTTTCAATAGTAGGAGGTTTATCAGGTATGGCTGTAGGAGGTACAGTAATAGCATTGACTGCAAAAAAGGGAATAAACCTGATGCAATACTCTGAAGGCTTTGAAGCTATCGGCTATTCTGCGCATCTGTTCCCGACAATTGATACAAATTTCTTTATTATCACAACAATACTTATAGTGCTGACAGGTATATTATCTTCAATGTATCCGGCCCGCAAAGCTCTACAGCTCAACCCGGTAGAGGCTATACGAACAGAATAGGAGTAATTATTAATAATAAAGGTCATGAAAGTCATAGAAATTAAAGATGTTAATAAGATATATAACTCCACAGAGATTAAAGTACATGCCGTTAATGGTGTGTCTCTTGATTTTGATCAGGGAGAATTTGCAGCTATTGTAGGGCCTTCGGGTTCAGGTAAGACAACCTTGCTGAATCTTCTTGGAGGCCTTGACCTGCCAACATCCGGAAAAATCCTTATAGATGGTGTGGATCTGTCAAAACTAAAATCTTCACAGCTGATAGACTTCCGCTTGCGAAATATCGGATTCGTCTTCCAGTCGTATAATCTTATTCCTGTTCTTACTGCAGAAGAAAATGTGGGATTCATTATGGCTCTTCAGAAAATTGACAGAAAAGAAAGGGAGGAAAGGACCTGGGCCTTACTAAAAGCTGTTGGTCTTGGTGACAGACTGAACAGCCGTCCAGCCAAACTTTCCGGAGGTCAGCAACAAAGAGTGGCAGTGGCAAGAGCTCTGGCATCGCGGCCGAAATTTGTTCTTGCGGATGAACCAACAGCAAACCTTGACTCCAAAGCTGCAAAAACACTCCTTGAAATAATGGAGAAACTTAACAGAGAAGAAAAAATTACTTTTATCTTTTCTACTCATGACCCCAGAGTTGTAAAAATGGCCCGTAGGGTTATTACACTGGAAGATGGGAAAGTAATATCCGACGAAATAAAAAAACAATCCGATGACACGGAAAATGGTTAGGAGAATAATTATTATATCTGTCCTGTGTCTTTTAGTAAAGGGGCCTCTCTTCTCACAGGAGAAAGAGAAAAAATTTACTGTGAATGGCTACCTGACTACTATGGAAAGTGTAATATTTGATACTTTGTCCGGTCCTTTTATAAATGATTTTCTTCTCCACAACCGTCTTAATTTCAAAGGGTACATTAACGATAATATAACAATAGCTGCAGAACTGCGAAACAGGCTTTTTACAGGTGATATGGCCAAAATGGGGAATATGTATTCCTCAATAACAGATAAGGATGAGGGTATCGCAGATATGTCGTGGAATCTGATAACCGAAAAATCATTCTTTATCAACACCACTGTCGACCGTTTGTGGATTGACTATAATAAAGGGAGCTTTCAGGCAAGGATAGGAAGGCAGAGAATAAACTGGGGACAGACACTAATCTGGAATCCGAATGACATTTTCAATGCATATTCTTTCTTCGATGTTGATTATATTGAAAGACCGGGAAGTGATGCCGTGAGACTGCAGTATTATCCTTCCTGGTCATCGGCTGTTGAACTGGCAGTGAAAGCAGACAGTGAAAAAGACATTACTGCTGCAGGATTATACCGCTTCAGCAAATGGGGTTATGATATTCAGTTTCTCGCAGGATATTCCAATAGTACAGATATTGTCGCGGGTATGGGTTGGTCGGGTTCAATTGGGTCCCTGTCCTTCAGAGGAGAAGGATCATGGTTCCGTCCGCTGGAATCATTCACCGACACAACAGGTACTTCCATTCTTACAGCAGGTATTGAAAAAATATTCAGCAATAATTCGGTGGTTCAGATTCAACTGATGTATTGTAATAAACCTTCTGATATTAACGATTTCACAAGCCTCTATACCGGAAATATTAGTGCAAAGGATCTTGCATTTTCTGAATTCACTGCTTTCGGACAGTTCACATGGGCTCTGACACCCCTTCTTAATGTAGGTGCCTCGGTAATGTGGTTCCCTGACCTGAAAGGTTATTTTACAGGTCCTTCACTTGATTATTCAATGGCAGAAAATGTCGATATGTCAGTTTTCTGGCAACATTTTAACGGTGAGATGGGACTGACAAAATCAAGGATGAACCTGCTTTTTTTGAGAATAAAATACAGTTTCTAGGATTTTTATATTTTTATCACTTCAATATGTGATAAAATGGCTTTAGTACACGAATTTGAGGAAAGCGGTAACTGGCTCTTCAAAAGAAGAAGCTGGTTGCCTCTTTTTATTGTTGCCGCAGGTCTTATTATGATGTTTATCGGAAACAGACAGGCATTATTATTTGACCTCCGGGATGAGATGATCTTTTTGGGAATAAGTCTCACCGGAGAATTGATAAGAATATTTACTGTGGGTTTTGCTCCAAGAAATACTTCCGGACGTAATACTTCAACAGGACAGATTGCAGATGAATTGAATACAACAGGTTTTTATTCTCTTGTAAGACACCCTCTGTATCTGGGTAATCTGATTATGTGGATAGGACCTGTTATATTCGTCCGTTCTCCCTGGTTTACTGTTGTTTTCCTTCTTGTTTACTGGCTTTATTATGAAAGGATCATGTTCGCTGAAGAACAGTTCCTGAGAAGGAAATTTGGTGAAATATACGATAACTGGTCCGTGAAAGTGAGTTCATTTATTCCGTTTTCCTTTAATTTTATCCCTCCTAAACTGCCTTTTTCCCTGAGAAACGTGTTGAAAAGAGAATACCATACTATTTTCAACATATTTGCAATTTTTGCTGTTCTGGATCTCTTCAGAAACTATTACCTGAGCGGTAAAATTCATATGACCCCAATATGGATGAAAATGTTCATTGGGGCAGCATGTTTCTGGGTGCTAATGAGGCTAATACACAAAGCCACCAGGCTTTTGGAAGTGGAAGGACGTTAAATGAAGACAATAAAAAATCAGACTATCCTCTGAACAGATAAGCCGGAATAATAATAAGGATAACTTATGGTTTAAAATATTGTTTTAGTTCTAACCAATATTTAATCATCTCTTGCTCCCATAAATATCATTACATAATAGAGCAGGGTGGCCAGTGATCCCAGAGCTGCCACCACATAGGTATAGGCAGCCCATTTGAGGGCATCCTGTGCTTTATCATGGTTCTGATAGGAAGTAATACCTGTTGTTGAAAGCCATGCAAGGGCTCTTTGGCTTGCATTTATTTCAACAGGGAGAGTGATAAAACTGAAGAGAGTTGTAAGGGAAAAAAGGACTATACCAGCCAGAAGAAGTGTGGGGAAGGTATTTACAAGAAGTATACCTGCCAGTAGAACCCACTGGACCCATCGTGATGAGAAACTAACTACCGGAACTAATTTCGAACGAAAACCCAGCCAGGCATAAGCTGTGGCGTGTTGTACCGCATGTCCGGTTTCATGGGCTGCAACTGCTGCAGCTGCTATACTCCTGCTGTTATATACATCCTGACTAAGGTTTATCGTCTTTGTTTCAGGATTGTAATGGTCGGTCAGACTCCCTTTTACACTTTGTACCCTAACATCAAATATGCCATTATCCTGCAGCATTCTTTCAGCTATATCCCGTCCGGTCATTCCGCTTTCAACCGGAATTTTTGAATATTTCCGGAATTTTGATTTGAGAACTGAACTTACAATCCAACTGAGGATCATAAATGCTATAAAGATTACCCAGATATTTACAGTCATTTTATTTTAATTTTAAAATAATACTATCAAAAGACCTGCCAAAGATATCACATATGACATACTTTGTCATTCTGGCAGGATTATGCAAAAGTAGCCGGGAATCCTTTACGCCGGTTACTTTTGCTATCTTTGATACGTGTTAAAAACAGTAAAAAACATACTGACTTTTCTTTTATCCTTACCGGTACATTTTTACAGGTATGCCATCTCCCCTTTTTTGAGGCCTTCCTGCAGGCATATCCCAAGTTGTTCAGAATATATGCTGGATGCCCTGAAGAAACATGGTCCTTTTACTGGTTTCCTATTGGGGGCAGACAGAGTTATAAGATGCCGGCCGGGAGGTACTCACGGATTTGATCCGGTACCCTTATTCAGATTCAAAAAGTATAAATCTTGCACAAAATATAAAAAGTGTAAGCGCCTTAAGCACTTCGACGAAAAGCAGATAAATAAAGGAGGATTTTAAAAGTTTAGTTCTTCTTTTAAATGTTTATACCCATTTTTACTTACAGGAAGCTTTTCTCCTGAATGGAGGACGGCCACATGATTATCTTTTCCGTAGGGTTCAATCTTTTTAATAGCTTCAATTCTTACTATATACGACCTGTGTATTCTGACAAAATCCGAAACAGGCAATGCTTTTTCATAGAACTTCATAGTTTGTTGCTTGAGAGCTTTTCCTTCCCTATGGTATATCATTACATAGTCATCCTGAGCTTCGAAATATCTGATTTGTTCTACAGGTATCATGTTGATAGCATTGCCTTTACGCACAACTATCCTGCTTATCGCTGGAATTGGTTCAGGCCGTTTGACCATAAGTTGTTGTGCACTCACACTGTTTAGGTTACCCGAATGGATCTTTTCCATGGCTTTGTCTAAAGCTTCCAGAAAACGCCGTTTTGGGAAAGGCTTTAAAAGATAGTCCACAGCATTCAGTTCAAAAGCTTTTATAGCATACTGGTCATAAGCAGTTGTAAAAATGATCACAGGCCTTTCTGTCATAACTTCAATAAGTTCCAGCCCTGTCAGTCGGGGCATCTGAATGTCGAGAAAAATAAGATCGGGCTTATTTGCCGTAATAGATTTCAATCCGGTAAAACCATCTGCACACTCAGCGATGACCCGTATGTTTTCAGAATCCTGCAGGTAATGCTTTATAAGTTCTCGGGCAGGAGTTTCATCATCGATAATTATTGCACGTATCTTTTCCATTTCAGGATATTTTAAAAAAGAGATTGCAAAGTACCGGGAAAATACAATTTTGTAACAAATATCTCAAAACATATATATATAAAATTAGTAAAAACATTTCTGTTTGCATACCTTGTCAGGAAGATGGTATCAGAAGAGAAACAGTGAAAATTCCGTTTTCTTTTGTTGTCCTTACTGATGCCTGGTCTCCATAGAACAACTGCAGGCGTCTTGTAACATTAAGCAGGCCGGTACCTGTTCCTGTTTTCGATGACGGGAGAGTATCGTAATCGTTACTTATTACTATTTCCACCATTTCACCCTTGCTGTATACAGATGTTAATATTCTTACAACTTCAGTACTTTCATAGACCCCGTGTTTTATCGCGTTCTCATATAGTGGTTGCAGAATCATGACAGGCATTCTGGTGTCAAGACATCCGGGTTCGATATTTTCTTCAGTTGATAACCTTTCGCCGAAACGCACCTTTTCTATTTCAAGATACAGTCTCAGATTTTCAAGTTCACTCCTGAGAGTCACAGGTTGTTCATCTTTTCTTGAAAGGGCATATCTCATGAAATCCGACAGCCTGATTAACATATCCTGTGCTTTCTGAGGATCAGATAATGTAAGAGAGCTGACAGAGTTGAGACTGTTAAAAAGAAAATGAGGATTTATCTGTGATCTCAGCATCTTCAGTTCGGTTTCCTTGACAAGACTTTCCAGGCGTGCTTCCCTGGTTTTTTTTTCGTTAAGTTTTTGAAGACTTTCATAGAGATAATAGGTCAGTACCAGCAGACAGTAGATAAAGATTCCTGTTCCAATTCTGTAAGGGAATGTTATTTGCCAGTATCTTTTATATTCATCGGCCTGATGCAATACCAGTATGGTAAAGTATTTTGTTGTTATAAGCCATAGAAAAACTGCCACGGATCCGATTATTATCAGATTTACCATTATCCCGGTGGTAGTATGGGAAGGATTTGTGTTAATAAAACGGAAAGGATACCACAGAGAAAGCCCTATTCCCGAAAAAACCATCATGGATATCAGTCCGTCAGGAATAATGGAGTCTATGAAACTACCATAAGCAAAATAATACAGCAGCAGCTGGCCCAGAGTAAGGAACACCCAGACCAGC
>DAINPM010000092.1:0-7515 GCA_036743455.1 Bacteroidales bacterium
GGGAGTGGTCTGGGATTATCCATTGTTAAAAAAGTTGTTGAACTTTATTTTGGATCTATTACCGTAGAAAGCAAACCGGATAAGGGGAGTATTTTTACCATAAGGTTACCAAAAAATCTGAAACATTAAACTAATTGCAAATGAGACTACCGGCAAAAACTGTAGAAAGGCTGAGTGAGTACCGAAGGACTCTTCTGGAATGCCTGAGCGAAAAAAAGAATTATATTTTTTCACATGAACTTGCTGCCCGGCTTCATATTACAGCTGTCCAGGTACGACGCGACCTGATGCTGATAGGATATTCTTCAGTTCAGCGAAAAGGTTACGATGTAAAGGAGCTTATAGATACAATAGGAACTATAATTGATTCCACTGAAAGCATTAATGTGGCAATAATTGGTATTGGGAATTTTGGAAGAGCTTTGGCTGCATATTTTAAAGGCAAGAGATCGAAGCTTAATCTGGTTGCATCATTCGATACCGATCCTCAGAAAATAAATAAGGTAATTGCCGGAGTGAAGTGCTATCCACACAATGAGCTTGAAAAGATCATCAAAGAGCTTAATATTAAAATTGCAATACTGACTGTACCTCCGGAATTTGGAAAAGAAACCACAGAAGAAATAGTGAGGTATGGAATAAAAGGTATACTGAATTTCACAACAATTCCTGTTAATGTTCCGTCGTGGGTATTCCTTGAAGAATATGACATGATCACCTCCATTGAAAAAGTTGCATATTTCGTGAAAGAAAACCAGCTATAGGGATTACTTGTAAGGATGAAGGTATTCAGAAGTTTTCAGGAAGCCAAGGGGCTGAAAAATCCTGTTGTTACAACAGGTTCTTTTGATGGTGTTCATATCGGACATAAAACTATTATCAACCGTCTTAAGATGCTGGCAGAAAGATATGACGGGGAATCCCTTCTCATAACTTTTGATCCACATCCCCGTAAAGTTCTTTACCCTGAAACAGCCGGCCGTGATCTGAAACTTATCAATTCTCAGGAGGAAAAGCTTGAGTTACTGCGCAAAGCAGGTCTCGACAATGTTATTATTGTTGAGTTCACAAGAGAATTTTCAAGGATTACCAGTGAGGTGTTTGTGAAAGAGTATTTAAAAGCTGTCCTTCAGGCAAAAGTTGTGGTGGTTGGCTTTAATCATCACTTTGGGTTTAATCAGGAAGGAGATTATAAACATTTATGGACATGGAAGAATAAGTATAATTTTGAGGCGGTAGAGATACCGGAGCAGGAGGTATATAATGAAACAGTGAGTTCAACAAAGATACGTAAGGCAATAAAAGAGGGTTATATACAGAGAGCAAATGCATACCTTGATCATTACTATATGGTAATAGGTTATCCTCAGCCTTTGAAGATTGCTGTTCCGGAACCTTTCTGCTCGCTATTGTACCTTCCTCTCACTGACGAAAGCAAATTATTGCCAGCCACTGGCATATATGCCGTTTCGGTTATATGTGACCGGGAAAATACAAAGGGCATGGCTTTTATCAGGCAGGATATGGGTAAATCACCGGAGATATTTCTCCATATTTTTGGAGATAATAAAGAGGTCACAGGTAAAAAAACAACAATATTATTTCACAAAATGGTACACGGTTCCTTTAATCAAAATGATTCAGGGGCTGTGAAAATATTTGAGCAGGCAAGGTCTGAAGTACTTGATCTGATATACTGATATTTCAATCTATAAACATACCCGCTGTTCTGATCATTTATTATGTCACCTTGGGTGAGGATCCGGGTCAGCGGGCATTTTACCTGAAATAATTTCCTGTTTATGGATATTTTTTCGACAGAGTCAGGATTCTTTATCAGCGACTGTTGCCAAATTCTTTTTTATATGCTTCAGCCAGTGTTTCCGGCCAGTCATTAACCGGCTCAAGCCTGCCGGTGAAGAATCTCAGAACAGGGGGCTCTTCAATGAACCTGAGACCGCCTATAAGATTTCTGTTATGATAAAGCCAGTTAAGTCTGTCTATAGTATATTCCACCTGTGAAAGGGTGAATACTCGACGTGGCAGTGCCAGTCTCATCAGTTCAAGGTCTGAGAAAATATCATTGCCATTTTCATCTCTGGTACTGCTCATAGTACCTCTTTCCATACCTCTTATTCCTGAAGCTATAAAGAATGCTGACACAAGACAAGCGGCCTGATATTGTGATTGTGGTACATGCGAAACGAATTGTGTGGCATCGACATGGCATCCCAGTGCTCCACCCGGCATAATAACAGGGATGCCAAGTTTATCCAGTTCTTTGACCATATAGTCTATAAACAGGGGAGACTGACTTACTACATCCGGGTCAACAGTCTCCATAAGGCCTTGTGCCATAGCTTCTATCTCACGTATGGAAATGCCTCCGTATGTAAGAAAACCTTCATAGAGGGGAACCAGATGCTTCATTTTTGAATATAAATCATCTCTGTTGGTGCATATTGCACCACCTCTGCTGGAAGTCACTTTCCTGGCTGAGAAATATACAATATCTGAAAGATCACACATCTCAAGCATTACGGATTGTAATGATTGACCAATATATTCTTTTTCTCTGTTAATGATAAAATATGCATTTTCGCCTATCAGACTTGCATCAAGAATAAGGAGCAACCCATAGTTGTCGGCTATCTTTCTTATCTCTTTCATGTTTTTGAGAGAGAAGGGCTGACCTCCTATCAGATTAGTTGAAGCTTCCATCCTTATAAACGGAATGTTTTCTGTGCCATATTCATTTATTAATGCTTCAAGCCGGGCGGGATCGATATTCCCTTTGAAAGGATCAGAACTCTTGATTCTCATAGCTTCAGGTCTGTAGAGTTCTGCAATCTTGCCACCATTTATTTCAATATGTGCAAGAGTAGTAGTGAAATGGTAGTTCATAGGTATAACAGAACCTTCTTTGATAAAAGTTTTTGACAAGATATTTTCTGCAGCTCTTCCCTGATGAACCGGCAGGGTATATTTCTTGCCAAATACTGTTTTTACACTTTCTTCAAGCTTTTTAAAACTTTGTGATCCTGCATAGGCATCATCGGCAACAAACATTTTTGAAACCTGGTTATCGCTCATTGCATTTGTTCCGCTGTCAGTAAGCATGTCAAGGAAAATATCCTCAGTTCCCAGCAAAAAAGTGTTATAGCCTGCTGTTTTTATTGCTTCCAGCCTTCTTTCAACCGGAACCAGATTTAATGACTGCACTATTCTTACTTTATGCATCTCCAGAGGAATCTGTTTCCCGTTATAGAACTTTACAGTTCCGTTATTAATAGCTCTTTCCATAAATTGTTTTGTTATTAAATAAAAAAACCTGCCCGTTATTTTTCCCGGCAAGCCTTATATTGATAGATTAATAATATAATAAATACTCATCAACCGGCTTTCCCTGCCTGCAAAAAGCCAAAAACAGATATTAATAAATCAGCTTCTGTTTTCAGACCTTAAAAAACTGCCACCAAACCTAATTTTTTTTTGAGATATTATCAAATGATTAAGCAACAATTGTTAAAGTTTTTTTCTGAAATCGGATAGATAGATTAATTAATTAATAAAAGAGCTTATTTAATTGTAATAATTAATCAGGGTTGTAGTTCTATCGTTTAAAACTTAGTGTTTAATTATTGTATGAGTTGACCCTGATCTTGTTTAATCCATGTTATTTTTATTATATTGCTTTTAGGTATCTTGATTGCATGATTTTTTTAAGTTGTTATATATCAGAGTTGTTTTTATTTGTTGTAGCTCAGAATGTGGGTTTCCAAAAGCGTTTTTCCGGATTATGATTTTATGGACATAGCGGATCATCCAATTACCAGTAATTCATCCTTCAACTTAAAAATATGATAAATAATAAGCTGATAAATCCGGACAGTATAGTTGTTGTTGGAGGGTCAGATGACCTGAACAAACCCGGGGGGAAAATTCTTAAAAACATTATCGATGGCAATTACCGGGGTGTTCTTTCTGTAGTTAATCCTCACCATGAGCTTATACAGGGTATCCGTTCATACAGCGATCTTCATGATGTTCCTTCAGCTGATCTGGCTATTCTGGCAATTTCCGCAAAGTACTGTCTGACGGTAGTAGAAAGCCTTATAAGGGAGAAAGGTACGAAAGCTTTTATTATTATATCAGCTGGGTTCGCAGAATCCGGAGAAGAAGGGAAAAAACTGGAACAGGAAATTGCGTTAATAATAGAAGAATCGGGAGGATGTCTTATCGGGCCTAACTGTATAGGAGTAATAACCCCTTCATATAATGGTATTTTTACATCGCCAGTACCCAGACTTAATGAAAGAGGCTGTGATCTTGTTTCTGGGTCAGGTGCCACAGCAGTTTTTATTTTTGAGTCAGCTATTCCCAAGGGAATCCGTTTCTCAAGTGTTTTTTCAGTTGGTAACAGTGCCCAGACAGGAGTGGAAGAAGTTCTTGAATATTGGGATAACAATTTTGATCCGGAAAGGAGCTCACTTATCAAGCTTATGTATGTGGAAAGCATCCGCAATCCTGATAAATTATTGATCCATGCCTCTTCCCTGATAAAAAAAGGGTGCAGAATAGCTGCTATAAAAGCTGGGACCAGTGAAGCCGGCAGCAGGGCAGCCTCTTCTCATACAGGGGCCCTTACTTCATCCGACTCAGCTGTGGAGGCACTGTTCCGTAAAGCCGGTATAGTAAGGTGTTCCGGCAGAGAAGAACTGACAACAGTGGCTTCTGTCTTTTTTCATAAGCCTCTTAAAGGCAGAAATATAGCAATTATTACTCACGCCGGAGGTCCTGCTGTTATGCTTACAGATGCTCTTGCAGCAGGAGGTATGACTATTCCTGTTTTTAGCGGAGAGCATTATGACAACCTGATGGCAATGATGAATCCCGGAGCGTCAGCTTCAAATCCTGTCGATATGATAGCTACTGCTACCAGCGATCAGCTCGACAGAATAATTGATTATGTGGATAAAAAAATGCCTGAGATAGATGGGATGACAGTTATATTTGGAAGTAACGGACTTAACGATATGATGGTCATTTATGATCTGTTACACCGAAAGATAAAAGAGTGTGATAAACCTCTTTTCCCTATACTGCCCTCAGTCACCAGTTCCCAGCCGGAACTGGATTATTTTTTGGAAAAAGGCCTGGTTAATTTTCCCGATGAAGTTGTCCTTGGCAGAGCCCTGACGAAAATATCAGATACTCCTGATCCTGCAGACGGAAAAATATTTCTACAGGATATAGATATTAACCGGATAAGAGATATTATAAAAAATGCTCCTGCAGGCTATCAGAAACCTGAGATCATACAGCAACTGCTTGCAGCTGCAAGTATTCCAATAGTAGAAGAAGAGGTTGTAACAACACGAAATGCCCTCATCTCTGCAGCACAAAAAACGGGCTTCCCTCTTGCACTTAAGGTCGTAGGTCCGGTGCACAAATCTGACGTTGGAGGTGTCACTCTTAATATTAAATCAGAAAATTATCTGGAAGAAGAGTTTAACCGTATGATGGATATTAAAGGAGCAAAAGGAGTACTGGTGCAAAAAATGATTAAAGGAACAGAACTATTTATCGGAGCAAAATATGAACCTACTTACGGACATGTAATTCTCTGTGGCCTGGGTGGAATCTTTGTGGAAGTGTTGGGCGATATATCTTCAGGATTGGCTCCTCTGACTTTCAGAGAAGCCGAATCAATGATAAAAAGCCTTAAAGCTTACAGGATAATCCATGGGACAAGAGGGAAACCGGGTATAAACGAAAAAAAATTCGCCGAGATAATAGTCAGATTATCAAGTTTGTTGAGGTTTGCAACAGAGATAAAGGAAGTAGATTTTAACCCTTTGATTGGCAGTCCGGAATCAATAATAGTAGTTGATGCCAGAATTAAAATACTGAAATGATCTTATGTTCATTTGATCGGAAAAATAAGTTATTATTATTATATTCGGGCTTCATTTTTAAACGATAAAAATCATAAAAGCATGATAATAAGTCAGTTGTCGGTATTTATGGAAAATAAGTCTGGACGACTTGCCGGGGTTTTGGAAGCATTGGCAAAAGAGAATCACCGGATATTGGCATTAAGTGTTGCTGATACCACAGATTTTGGGATACTGAGGCTTTTGGTCTCTGAACCGGAAAAGGCCAGAACAGTTCTTAAAAACCAGTTATTTACAGTAAATGTTACTGAGGTGATAGCGGTTATGGTACCTGATCAGGCAAAAGAATATGCAGGGGTATTAAAGAGTCTGTCAGACCTTGAAATTAGTGTTGAATATACTTATGCATTTTCCTCCGGGGGAAAATCTATCATCATCCTGCAGTGCAGTGATAACAAGAAGGCCATAGATGCGTTGAAGTCCAATGGGTTAGAGTTATTGTGTACAGAAGATTTATATAGAATGTAGTAAGCTTATTATTTTATTATTTACCAGATTGTTTTTTGAAAAATGGATATTTGGAACAGGCATTTTGAATGCATGGATAGAAGTGATCTGAGGAAGATCCAGAGTGAAAGGTTGAGAAGAACAGTAGAAAGAGTATATTTCAATGTTCCTTATTACAGACACAAATTACAGGAAGCAGGGCTTGGCCCGGAAGTTATAGAATCTATTGATGATATCAGAAAGCTTCCTTTTACCACTAAGAATGATCTTCGGGACACTTATCCTTTTGGCATGTTTGCTGTACCGATGAGTGAGATTGTGAGGCTTCATGCTTCTTCAGGAACAACAGGAAAGGCTACTGTGGTTGGGTATACCCGTAATGATATATCTACCTGGTCGGAAGTTATGGCCAGGACACTTACTTCTGCAGGAGCAGGCAGGAATGATTTTATTCAGGTTGCTTATGGTTACGGTCTTTTTACCGGTGGGCTGGGTTTGCATTATGGAGGCGAAAAGATAGGTGCATCTGTTATTCCCGTGTCGGGAGGTAACACTCATCGTCAGCTCCAACTGATGCGTGATTTCGGAACTACGGTTCTGGCGTGTACTCCTTCCTATGCTCTCTATCTGGCAGAAGCCATACAGGACAATGGTATCAGCCGTGATGATCTGAAACTAAGATGTGGTGTTTTCGGAGCTGAGCCATGGACTGAAAACATGAGAAAGGAGATAGAAGAAAAGTTGAGGATTAAGGCAATTGATATTTTCGGCTTAAGTGAAATTATAGGACCTGGTGTGGCAAGTGAATGTCAGGAACAGGAAGGATTGCATATCAATGAAGATCATTTTTTCCCGGAAATAATAGATCCTGAAACACTTGAGGTTTTACCGGAAGGGTCAGTCGGGGAACTGGTCTTTACTACTATAACTAAAGAAGGTTTACCTCTTATACGTTACCGTACCCGTGATCTGACAAGGCTTAATTATTCGAAATGCAAATGTGGACGGACTCTTGTGAGAATGGATAAATGCCTCGGAAGAAGTGATGATATGCTCATTATCAGGGGAGTTAACCTGTTCCCTTCTCAGATCGAAACAGTTTTGCTGGCTA
>DAINPM010000093.1:0-7464 GCA_036743455.1 Bacteroidales bacterium
GATAGTGGATCCTATCAGTGGCCGGTCCTTTACAGGGGGTCTGTTCCGTGATGCAGACGATATAGCCGGAAGGGAATACTGGAGCGGCAATCTTGTCAGTTCAGATATTCACAATGCTGACCTGCGATGGGAATTATTCATGAATAATGGTCAGATGATATCTCTTAGCGGCTTTTACAAATATTTCATAAGGCCGATCGAAGTTGTCCAGTATGCTACTCAGAACGGATGTTTTCAGCCGAGGAATGTTGGTAACGGACAGGTACTTGGACTGGAATTTGAACTGAGAAAAACTCTGGGAGATATATCCGAAAAACTAAGTAATTTCAGTATAATTTCCAATATCTCCGTAACCCGTTCGCAGATTGAACTGAGCCTTACAGAATATTATTCCAGACTTGAAAATGCACGGTCGGGACAGGAGATAAAACGGAACCGTGAAATGGCCGGACAGGCCCCCTGGATAATAAACAGCGGAATATCTTATGCCGGGGGAGAAATAGGATTATGGTCTGATCTTGAAGCAGGTCTGTTTTATAATGTACAGGGAACAACTCTTCAATATGTAGGTATAGCTGATCGCCCCGACATATATTCCCTGCCCTTCCACAGTCTTAACCTCACAATCAGTAAAAAAACAGGCAGGGAAAAAAGAATGGAGATAGGATTAAAAATAGACAACATACTTAACGATAAGAAAGAATCAATATTCAAATCATTCAATCCCACAGACCAGTTCTTTACAAAACTGGAACCGGGTATAACATGCCACTTAAAACTGAGTTACGCACTGTTTTAAGCTGGTATTTTCGCGTATAACTGACTGTAAATGCCCGTTGTACGGCATGGTTCAACGGGCATTTCTTTTTTATTTTTATTTCGTATCTTACAGAATAGTTTCGTTATGCTTTTAGCATCAGGACTGACAGGAAAAATAAAGATTGCCCTGATGAAATTATGAGTTTATAAAAATTTTGTTTTTTTGTTATAAACAAAAAATATCTCAAAGACACTGAAATATGGATCCTGTAGGCAAAAAAATTCTGATAGTTGATGATGAGGAGGATCTTTGTGAGATCCTTCAGTATAATCTTGGCAATGCAGGTTATACTACAGAAGTTGCCCATTCGGCAGAAGAGGCAATGAAAAGGAAGTTAAATGAATTTGATCTCATCCTGCTTGATGTAATGATGGGGCCGATGTCGGGATTCAAATTTGCAGACAAGCTCCGTAATGAGATGAATATTAATATCCCGGTCATTTTCCTTACTGCTAAAGAGACCGAAAATGATATCCTTACAGGCTTCAGTCTGGGGGCCGATGACTATATCCCCAAACCATTTTCCTTAAATGAATTAACAGCGAGGGTTAAAGCTGTCCTTAAACGTGCCAAATCCGAAAAACCGGCTCCCAGGCTCAGGTTCGGGGAACTGGAAGTGGATACCATGCGTAAGAGAATCCTTATCAACGATGAAAAAGTTGAACTTACAAAAAAGGAATATGAAATACTGATGGTTTTTCTTGAAAACCAGGGAAAAGTCTTTTCAAGAGACGATCTGCTGAACATTGTATGGGGTGATGATGTTGTTGTTACAGCCAGAACTGTTGATGTTAATATAACGCGACTAAGGAACAAACTTGGGGAATTTGGTTCCTGCCTGAAAAATAAAACAGGATATGGTTACTTCTTTGAATTCTGATCAGACAGTTCTGAAAACACCCCGGGGAAACAAATTCCGCAATAATCTGCTGTTTTTCTATTCAGCAATTTTCCTGGTAGCCGGATTACTCATCATGACCTATCTCTTTAAAAGAGAAAAAGAATACAAAATATCTTTTCTTAATAATGAACTGGGTAACATCACGGAGATAATTAATAACTACATTAATACAGCTATAATCACTGACGATTACAGCAAACTGGATTCTCTAATAAGCCTGTTACCCCATCCCGGACTGAGGATATCTCTTGTGGACACTTCCGGCCTTGTCCTGTATGATAGCTTTGTTGAAGATCACAGGACTATGGAAAATCACAGAAAGCGGCCTGAAATAGCCGAATCTGCACATAAAGCGTTTGGGACATCCATAAGACAGTCTGAGACAACAGGCGAAAACTACTACTACTATTCAAGACAATATAAAAAGTTTTTTATCAGAGCGGCTCTGATATATGATATTGATATAGCTAATTTCCTTAAAGCAAACCTCAGATTTCTCTTTACTTTCCTTTTCTTCTTCCTGATCATTGGAGTAGTATTGCTGACAGTGACGAACCGTTTCGGGGAATCAGTAACACGACTGAAAGATTTTGCTTTAAGTCTGAGAAAAGGCAAACCTTTTGCTGCTGATTTCCCCGGGAATGAACTGGGGATAATAAGCTCGGAGATACTTGAAATATATAACAAGCTTCTTAAGGCAAAAGATGATCTGGCCCTTGAGAGAGAAAAGCTCTTTAATCACATGAATGCTTTGAACGAAGGAACAGCTTTCTTTTCAAAGGAAAAAGAAATGGTTTTCAGCAATGATCATTTTTTGAAACTTATGAACATGATCTCCGGTGATTTGCAAATCTTTTCCGATAGTTTCTTTGAGATACCCGAGTTCAGAGAGATAGTTGATTTCGTGGAAAAACATTCTGAGTCAGAGGGGCACACTACAGATCTGCCGCAGCTGGAGTATCAGGTAACAAAAGACGGAAGGTTCTTCAGGGTTCTTTGTGTAATCTTTCACGATAACAGTTTTGAAGTGATACTGAGTGATATTACAAAAGCCTCAAAGAATAAGCTGATAAAACAACAGATGACTTCAAATATTGCTCATGAACTCAAAACACCTGTGTCTTCAATAAAAGGGTATATTGAGACCATGCTGACTAACAATGAGATAGACCCTGTAAAGCAGAAATATTTCCTTAAAAAAGCTATGGCACAGACCGAAAGGTTAAGTGGTCTGATAAATGATATAACGGAACTGAACAGGATTGAAGAGGCAGGTGCTTCTTTCAATCCCGATGAAAAAGTAAATATCAGAAAGGTTATAATGGAAGTTACCGATAATTTCAGATCAGCCATAAACAGCAGAATGATAAAAGTCGATAATGCTGTTAATAAGAATGTATCTGTTAGCGGTAATAAATCACTGATCTTATCGGTTTTTCAGAATCTCATTGAAAATGCCATTAATTATGCCGGTGATAATACCAATATCAGGATCCTGGTGTATAATGAAGATAAGAAGCACTATTATTTCTCCCTCTCAGATGATGGGGCAGGTATTCCTGAAGAACACATGAACCGTGTTTTTGAGCGTTTTTACCGTGTTGACTCGGGCCGTTCGAGAAAAAGCGGAGGGACAGGCCTGGGCCTGGCTATTGTAAAAAACGCTATCCTGCTTCATAAAGGAGAGATTATTGTCAGGAAAAGGTCTGGAGGAGGCACCGAGTTCCTGTTTTCCCTGCCAAAATACAGGAAATGAAATCTCAAACAAATAACAGTTTGATTATATAATAAATAGCTGCTCCAATAAAAGCTGAGACAGGGATAGTTAATATCCAGGCCCAGAAAATTTTTGTAGTCACACCCCATCTCACTGCAGAAGCTCTTTTCGTTGCTCCGACACCAATTATTGATCCGGTTATCGTATGTGTTGTACTTACAGGGATACCCAGACCTGTTGCAAGGTAAAGAGTTGCAGCCCCGGCTGTCTCAGCACAAAACCCTTCAAAAGGTTTTAATTTGGTTATCTTCTGTCCCATCGTTTTCACTATACGCCAGCCTCCGAAAAGCGTCCCCAGAGCTATTGCCGCATGACATGATAAAACAATCCATAAATCGATAGGAGCATCCATTGGCACCCTGTTGGTTGCAATAAGAGCTACCCATATTATACCCATGGATTTCTGGGCATCGTTACCGCCATGCCCCAGACTGAAGGCAGCTGCCGACAATAACTGAAGCCGCCTGAAATGCTTGTCGACAACGGATGGGGAAAACCTTTTAACAATATGTAAAACCAATATTGAGATCAGATAAGCCATGATCATGCCCAGTAAAGGAGCTACAACAATGAAAACAGCTATTTTAAATACTCCTGAATATATAACTGACCCAAATCCACTGCTTATAACAGCTGATCCTACCAGCCCTCCTACCAGAGTGTGGGATGAGCTTGAAGGAAGACCCATCCACCATGTTATAAGATTCCAGATAATAGCTGCAAGAACAGCTGATATTATCAAAGGAAGAGTAACTATGTCCGCATCAATAACCCCTTTCCCAATAGTAGTGGCTACTTTCAGGGGAAAAATAAGAAAGGCCACAAAATTGAAAATCGC
This sequence comes from Bacteroidales bacterium, assembly GCA_036743455.1. Classification (GTDB taxonomy): domain Bacteria; phylum Bacteroidota; class Bacteroidia; order Bacteroidales; family VadinHA17; genus LD21. The sequence continues at coordinate 4,337 of DAINPM010000093.1, forward strand.
AGCCAGAAAAACAGCAGAAATAGGCGACAATACCTTTGTCGATACTACTGTAGCAATGGAATTGGCCGAATCGTGAAAGCCATTTATGAAATCAAAAAGAAGAACCAGGCTTATTACAACATACAAAAATATCATCCCGTGCAGGTGAAATATTATTATAAATACCCGGATACTTTCCTTATTGACTGATAATAAATGTCATACATTTTCTCCAGTTTGCATCCGGCGGCCTAAAATTACCTGTTATGAAAATATTCTATAAAATATTTTTGTTACAATTTTGTTACAAAGACACTTTGCAGGAAATATTCACTCATTTTTCTGATCTGTAATTCTGGATATATTCAGCTGCTTCCACCATTGTTGGTATCCAAATATCCTTTTCATTATCCGCAAGATATTTTATAAGTTCATTATGTTCTTCAAGAGCTACATCTATATTATGACCTCCTCCTACTCCGTGAAAAAGGAATACAAGCAATGATTCTGTTTTCACAGCTTCCTTAACAAGGTCGATCATATAAGCAGCTGAATGTCCGCTGATCATATAACTGTCTATATTGTCGGTATTCACTTTATCTATAGTGTTCATAGCTGCTCTTACGCCCCTGGCACCTGTAAGATCATCCCTTAACCTGTTAAAATAAAGTGAATCACCCACTCTCATATCTCCGCAGGGATAGGCGAAAGATCTTTTATCTTTTCCGTCGATAGCTTTAAGCAGGGTATTGGTTACGAGAATCTCGTTCACTGTTCTGTTGAGGGTATAAAACTGCAGATCGTTATCCGGTGTGACAAAGCCTCTTCCCTGAGGACGGCCATCGCAGGGATGAAACAAGGTATGGTTTCCCAGTTCATGACCCATATCAGCCGCCTTACGCCAGTCGTCCATACGCCTTTCCACAATTTCTTCCGAGCCTATGATATAGAATGTACCTTTCATGTTGTAAGAATTGAGGACCGGGATAACATTATCCAGGTGAACATCCAGGGCATCATCATAAGTAAGAACCACAGCACATTTTTTGTTGTTCCATATTGTGTTATCCTGGGCATTGGTACACATTACTGCCACGAGTATCAGGATAGCAGGAAGCATTTTTTTTAGAGGCAATATCATTCTCATCGTCTTTGTGTTGGTAAAGTATGACCGATAAATTTACTGGCCCATTCAATGAAATATTTCATATTGGGAGCATCTGTATGACCTCCGTCATGTTGTCTCCATGCCAGATGTCCGTCGAGCATACTGGTATTATAAGGAGGCATTACTTCCTTATGGTAGTCGTTTGAGACTCCCAGGTCTTTTGCTCCCAGCAGTTTAAATACTTCACCGGCTGCAATGGTTGCCATATAGCTTCCTTTCTGGTCGAGCCATTTGGCATCGCCCTCAGAGGGTATCCCATAGCTTATAAAAGTAAGTCTTGGAGCACACAGAGCTATAAGACTATGAGAATCGACCGGCAGTTGACCTGCATTACCTACTCCTGTTTTACCTTCAGCGGCACCGTATTTGATATAATTACCTGCCATCCAGTGATATTCTCCCGCACCTGTAAGGCTTTCCACTGCTTCTCCGAAATTACGGCGGTGCAGGGTAGCTCCTCCTTTTCCTGAAGAACCTACAAGAGCCATGGCAAAGCGTTCTTCAAAAGCAAGAGTGACAAGAGCTGCTTTCCCATATCGTGATACACCTTCTATACCCACCTGCCGGGCATTTACAGCAGGATCTGTTTCAAGATAATCAAGACCTCTGGCAGCACCCCATGCCCATGCTCTCAACGAGCCCCAGTCATCAGGTTTCCTTGGTTGTCCCTTATTACACAGACCTATTATACCTCTTGTCAATCCGGCTCCGTTATCAGCCTGTATACTTGAAGGGTTGATCATGGCATATCCCCATCCGGCATTAAGGAGTTGTTGTGTTGAAGGAGGGTCAGCATTGGGATCCATTCTTCCCATCATACCAAAGGGTGATGATGAGGTTGATCTGTTTATAGGAGTAAAAGCAAGGTATTTATCCAGTATAGCCTTCACTTCCGGATTGTTCTCTGAAATGAGTTCCCGAAAAGCCTGATTGATAACTTCCAGCTCATCAGGAGCAGGCTGGGCAGGGGCAGGCAGACTGGCACCACCAAACATCATCAGCACAGGAACAGGTCCCCTGGCATTGGCCGGAGTAACAAGTACCATTTCTATATTTACCTCTATGGCCGGACACATGGAATTATCAACATGTCCTGTCAGTTTCTTCGCAATGACCGGAGTAAAACCTATCATTTCCCTTTCAGATATATCAACTGTCCACTTTACTTCCGGAATATTTTCAGGAAGGCGACCATATACTTCTCTTTCAAGGTCTTCCACTATTTCCGGACGGCGTTGTTTCCACCACATGTCTGCAGAAGTTACTTTCCTCCCATTATTAAGTGTCAACAATTCAGGTAGATCAGGATAAGGTGTAGCAATCGATTCGTCGTAATTGGCATGATCAGGATCAGACTCATTGCCACTAGGTCCGGGGCGTACACTTATTATACCCAGCTGATCCATCATATTCTGATGGTCCTGCTGAGTGGTAAAGGTCACGGGGTTACATTCCTGTGTTACTGATCCTGCTTTTCTCTGTGCAAGAATCAGCTGACAGGATAATAAAACCAACAAGATTAAAGTTGTCTTTTTCATACGTTTAATTAATTTATATTTCATTTGTCTTATGGAACTTACATGAATTAAATAATCATTTCCTTGTTTGAGGTTCTGCTCATGTAAGTTCCAATGCAAAGGATATTATTCAGATAACAGGTTTTTCACTCTCAAAAATGTATTGTCTTAAGACTGTAATAAGGATCAGAATAGTTCGAACAACGGAAAATCATTATAAAAATAATTTTCTTTTGCATACCTGAGAACTATTTCTTCATCTTTCTTTTATCCCGGGGTAATAATTATTTCCTCACAGGTGTCTTTGATATATTTTCCTTTCCGTCTTTCCTTGATAACGACCGGATCAATATCAAAACCTATAAATGGATTTCTGGAAAAACTGATCTCCCGGCATTTGAAATAATTTCTGCCTGGATCAAAAGTCTGAAGAAGTAATACCTGCCAGTTTTTTCATTATTATT
>DAINPM010000094.1:0-7330 GCA_036743455.1 Bacteroidales bacterium
GCACCTTATATCATTGAAGTAAAAGATATGAAAATAACTTCCAGAGATAACTTCTGGAGTGTTTACCGCTATCAGTCTTCTTTGTTCATTTGCACTAATTTTCCGGCCGATAAAAACAAAACCGCTGTTCTTAAATTCTCTTTGCTGATGAGGGAATGGGATCTCTGGATAGATGGTACCGGTAACTCCTCCGATCCCCTTGAATATCCTCTTGACGGTCTGATACTGTATTATCTTACAGTGATCAACGGAGATATCATGATACATGCTGCCGGAGTCAATATAGCCGGACAGGGTTTTCTCTTCAGCGGTATCTCCGGAAAGGGTAAAACAACGATCGCTACAATATTTGGAGACTCAGGGGCACGTATTATTCACGATGACAGACTGATAATAAGAAATATCAACAGTGACTATTATATGTTCAACACTCCGGTAAGACGGGATGATTCACCTGATAAATCCCACCTTCACCGTATCTTTCTTATTGAACACGCACAGGTGAATAAAATCTCTCCTTTAAGCGGAGCTAAAGCTGTTACAAATGTAATAGCTAATTGTATCCAGCATAACTATAGTTCCGATATGATAGCCCGTTTCCTGGGCTCAGTGTCAATATTGTGCTCAGCCATTCCGGTTGCCACCCTTCAATTCAAACCCGACCGTAGTGTGATTGATCATTTGCTTGAGTATGTATAAAACCACAAAAGATCATAGCATACTGAAAGACCTGGGATTCTCTCTTCTCGAGGAAGGGAAGATTATAAAGATAAAAGCCTGCGGATACAGTATGTACCCTGCCATTAAACCGGGCAGTATAATTTTTATCGAACCATTGCCGGAAAATGAAAAACCTGTTCCCGGAGAAATAATATCGCGCAAAAGAGGACAGGGCCTGGTTGTTCACCGTCTTATCAGAATTATCCGGAACAATGACCAGCTGAGCTTTGTAACAAGAGGAGATAGTTGTATAAGGGAAGACTTACCTGTCAGTCAGGATCAGATAGTGGGAAGAGTGATAAAAATAACAGATAACAAAGGAAGAATAAGCGAAGGTCCTCAACTAATACGAAAACCTCACTATATTTATAACAGGATAAGGGTAAGGATAATATTAACTATCAAAAAAACCCTTAATATACTGTTTAGACTGACAGTTAAGACAAATGAATCATAAGACTGAATGCGCACAAAAATAAAATACTTCAGGGAATCAATCAGGCTTGTATGGAGAAGTGCGCCTGAATGGACTATGGCAAATATTATTATTTCAGTCCTTCGCAGTTTCCTTCCACTGTTACTTATCTGGCTTATCAAAGAACTTGTTGACGGAATTACTCTTGCTGCTTCGTCACCATCTGAGAATAATTCTTTCGTAAATATCTTATGGCTGATTATTTCCGTTGCTGTTTTCTGGTTTCTTGATGAAGCTGCATCAGGTATCGACACATTTGTGAGGAAAAAGCAATCCATAAAACTTGAGTCATATATGTACGGCCTTCTTCATTCGAAAACAGTGAGACTGGATCTGATCAATTTTGAAAGACCTGAGTTTTTTGATTCTTTGTCACGTGCTTCACGCGAAGCACCATGGCGCCCCAACAGTATTTTAAACCATCTGGTAGCTTTAAGCAGAGGCCTCCTATCTCTGGTTCTTATGGCCGGTCTCCTGGTTTTTCTGCACTGGTCACTGGCCCTGTTACTGTTATTGGTCAATATCCCCGGTATATGGCTGCGACTTCATTATACAGATATCCTTTACAACTTCCGCAGGAAACAGACACCTGAAGCAAGAAAAGCCCAGTATTTCAACTGGCTTCTGACAGGCAACAGACCTTCAAGAGAAATCAAGCTTTTTGGACTGGGGAACTATTTCATTTCTCTCTTTAAAAAATCCTTCCTGAAAACACAGGAAGAGGAACTGGAAATAGTTAAAAAACGTACTCTTATTGAACTGGTGTCTGATATCTTCAAAGCAGCTGCAGTGCTGATAACAATGTTGTTCATTGCCCGACAAACAATAACCGGAGATCTCACCCTTGGACAGATGGCTATGTTCCTTCTGGCTTTCCGGCAGGGCATGATATACATAAAAGATTTTCTCGGTTCTCTTTCCGGATTATACGAAGATTCTCTTTTTATTGGCGATGTATTCGAGTTTCTCTCTCTTGAGGAGAATGTCAGAGCTATTCCCCCTGTTAAGAAAATACCCGTATTTTCACAAAAGATCTCTGTTAATAATTTGTCTTTTTCTTATCCGGGGAGTGATACAAAAGTGATAGACAATATATCCTTTGAGGTCAGAAAAGGAGAAATAGTCGCTGTTGTAGGACCAAACGGTGCAGGGAAGAGTACCCTGGTAAGACTCCTGTGCAGACTGTATGACCCGCTCTCGGGCTCTGTATTGTATGACGGAATTGATATAAGAAATTTCGATCCTGAAGAATACCGGAAAATGTTATCGGTTGTCTTTCAGGATTTCATGCTTTACAATATTAGTGCAGGTGAAAATATAAGACTTGGTGATGTAGAAAAGACAGATGCCGACAGGAGTATTACAAAAGCAGCTTCTGTAACAGGTATTGATGAACTGATAAGTAAATTGCCAAAAGGTTATTCCACAGTCATAGGAACTCTTTTTGAAGACAGCCGTGAACTGAGCTGGGGTGAATGGCAAAAGATAGCCCTTTCAAGAGCTATCTTCCGTGAAGCTCCCCTTCTGATCCTCGATGAACCCTCAAGTGCACTGGACGCAGATACTGAGTACGATATTTTTAAACGTTTCAGAGAAATAGTAAAAGAACGTACTTCAATTCTTATCAGTCACAGGTTTACCAACGTAAGTCTTGCCGACAGAATAATAGTCCTGGAAAAAGGCAGTGTTGCAGAAACAGGAACCCATAAAGAACTAATGAGGAGAAAAGGTGCTTATTATTCCATGTACTCCAAACAGAGTAAGCGGTTTGAAAAATGAAAAATTATCATGATATCCTGAATGAAGAACTTCTCCTGACCGGTTTGTGCCGTACTTCCTTTAACACAGAACAGGCCGGGATGGTCAAAAAGCTATCTCAAGGTACTGTTAACTGGGATTATTTCTGCAGGATGGCTTCAGAACATGGGATAGCTGCTCTTGTTTACCATAATCTCGAAAAACTATCCCTGTTAAATGAATTACCAGATGAAACAAAAAATTTCCTCAGACAAAGCCTGCTAATAAGTCTTAATAAAAATACCCTTAACACCAGTTCTTTAGTCAATGTCCTGAAACTACTTAATAAACACAAAATAAAAACAGTCCTTCTTAAAGGAATTGCCCTTGAATTAACAGTTTATGAAAATGAAGGGATAAGACAGATGACCGACATCGATGTATTAATGAAAAGGGAAGACTGTCTGAAAGCCCGTTCACTGCTACTCGCAGACGGATTTGTTGAAATGCCTCTGAAATCAGTATTCTACAAATATATTATAGGTTATATCGGGAAACACCTGCCAACACTAATAAAAGATAAATTCCGACTTGAACTCCATCATGAATTGTTTGGAAAAGAAAATAATCTTCTTACCCGTCTGCTATTCGATACCAGCCAGACAACAGAGATTAACGGAGCAGAAGCATTTACTCCGGATCCCTGTATCTTTTTCCTTTATCTGGTAAAACATCTCTCAATGCATGAAATGAACAATGAGTCACAACTGCGCCTTTATACAGATCTTGTCGTCATGATTGAAAAAGAAGGTAAGCATATACTTACACCTGAACTCATTGAATATTCGGAGAAAGCGGGTATGACCAAAACACTTGCACTGCATCTTGAACCATTGAGAGAATTCTGGGGAATACCTTTTCCGGAATGCATCAATGAAATTATTGATAAACATTCCGTTCAGGATTCACTAAACAGATTCCTGTATTTTCTGAAAAGTCCTAAGAATAATCCGGTGTGCGACAGATCCCGTTTATATCGTCATACCTTTAATGAGGTTCCCGGCTTCCACCGTAAATTGCTGTTCCTCCTGGGAGATCTCTTCCCTTCTGTCAGTTTCATGAAAAAGCGCTACAATTGTCCGGACATACTGTGTATAATCCCAAGGTATCTTCTCAGATGGGGTAAATTATGGTACCTTATTAAAAAAAATGGGTATCCGGAATAACACACAATATTTCATTGATTTTCTTCGTCTACCCCGACCCCAAGGGGAGCAAAGAAAATCAATTTACCACCCTTGGAGTTTGGTTATATGTATTGATTTTCAGGCGATTTTAGAAATTTTATTAATCATTCCTGATACTCATTTTAATAGATAACTGATTTGCAACCCGGACAAATAGCTTTAGTCTCTCTCCCTGTATCGCCCGCCATGTTTTTCACTAAATAATCTAAATAGTTTTGTTGATTAATAATATTTTAGTTAGTTTTATATAATAGTCATCCTGCAATTTCTCTAAGTTTTTTTAGAATGACGAGACAAGACAAAGAAATTATTAAGCTACGCATTTTGCGGCTTGCAGCATTAAAAAGTACCGGCAGGCCTGCAGATCTGGCAATTCGATTTAATATCAGTGAGAGATCCGTTAAAAGAATAGTTGGAGAGATAAGGAATGAAGGGAAAAAGATCTGGTTTTGCCGGTTTTGCGGATCCTATGTTACAGAAAAGACTTTTAGTGAGGCCCCCGGGGACCTGTCAGAAGTGAATATGTAAAAATAACCGGCTGTTTTTATTGTATTGAAGAGTTAAATACCCTGATTAAACTGCATTTACCCCGGACTTTTCAGTCCGGAGTAAGCAGCTTCTTTAAGCACTAAGTGTCCACCACGCAGCGAGCATTTATTAAATCATTCCATAAAAGAAATTTGTTCTCAAAGTTAACCTAAACCTTAATAACGTATGACAGACACTTTCTAAAGGCAATAATAATAACTCCCGGGGCCAAAAAAATAAAAAATCCGATTTTTTTTCATTTTTTTGCTATCAGAAGGCAGATAAATATTTTGTTTTACTTTTTAATTATCCAATAGACTGTTTAAGGCTCCGGCAATATCCCCCTTCATGAAAACCATTTCCACTCCTTTCTGCTTCAGCCTTTCTATTCCTTTTTTACCTATATATGTTGACAGGATAACCTTACAGTCATTAATGACTGTGTAAACATCCATTGTTTTCAGATGCTGCATAGTAGTCTCATAAGGGTTAGACCTCTTTTCAAGAAAAACAATCTCCCTGTTGTTTACTATTTTATAGATATAAAAGAACCTGGCCATCCCAAGCATCTTTGGGTAAATAGTGATCCCGTCATTGGAAGGGACAGCTACCAGGAAGGATTTTTCCGTGTCGGGTTCCATTATTAAGAATATTTTTTTTCAGTCAGGTCTGTCTAAGATAAGCAAAAAAGAAATATCCTGGTTGAGAATTATCATATTCAGTATCTATGTCAGAAATGCAACTATCTTTAACTTAGCCAATCAGGCTTTCTGTTTTCAGATCTGCCGGCAGTAATTTTTTCTTTGATCCGGGTCTTGATCATATCAACAGTCACTCCTTCCTCTTTCAATATATTGTCAATGATCCTACCCTTTTCCATGATAAGGAAACGGCTGCATACATTAATAATAAGATCCAGATTATGAGAAGTAATGAAAAGTGTCTTATTGTTTCTTATTGTATTTATCAATCCTGTCAGTAAATCAATTGTATGAATATCAAGATGAATAAATGGTTCATCAAAAACCAGAACCTCCGGATTATGGATAATTGCTGCAGCTAAAGCAACTTTCATCTTCTCACCGGCAGATAAACGGGCAATCTTTATTTTGTCAACAGAAACAATATTAAATAAAGTTGTCACATCGCCGATCCGTTTGGAAATCTCCTTAGGGTCAACATGCTGAAACTTACAGACAAATCTCAGATACTGCGATGGTGTGAACTCATCTACAAATACAGGAGGACTTATAAGAATGCCAAGCTTATTTTTATAACTGACATTCAACGGTGTAACCTTTTTATTAAAGACGATCACCTCTCCATTATTATATTTAATCAGATTACACATGATATTTATTGTGCTTGTTTTACCACAGCCATTATTCCCGACAAGACCAACGGCTTCGTATTGACTTACTGAAAAAGACATACCGTTAAGGGCAACAACATTCCCGTATTTTTTTCCCACATTATTGAATTGAATAATCTGATCCATGTTAATCATTTTTATTTAGCTGAAGAGATCTACTGATAATGAATACAAGAGATAATACTACAAGACCTGATAATATTATCATTGTTAATACTCCGGAAACAAAATAAGCTGATAATAAGAAACCGGTGAAGGCAGAAATATATATTCCTGAAATCAGTTTAGAAACATTATTAAAAAGTATCAGTCTGCCTGAAAAAATAACAATGAGAATTGAAAGCAAGGTTAGATAAAGAAGATAATCAATATCTGCTACTACCAGTAAAAAAAGGGAGAAATGCATTAGTAACGGGATGCCGAATAATATTGATTTGGAAAAAAATCTGTTTACATCTGAAATATTGAACAATAAATAGAATCTATTCTTTTCCAAATACTTATCGCCTTTAGTAAGAAAGTAGATCAAAACAAGATTTACAAAGAATACATTTGCTGAAAGAAAATAGTACAGGTCTCCCTTAATATCTGTTAAATATATTATCCAGGTGGTGCTGATCAGAAAAAGTGTGTATTTGGATACCACCCGGAAATAAGTCATTATGAATTTCAAAGTGTTTAAGAGAGAGGCCATTCACTAAATCTTTTTGTAACAAGATAAACAGCTGAACCAGTTAACAGAAAAATAAGAGAATATGAAATTATTGCATACCTAAATCCCATGAGGTAAGATACAAAACCGGAGGACAAAGGATTAATATAAAATATGAATTCAATAACCCTCGAATTGTCTGCAAAAGAGACAATTAAAATTATTAAGGTATTTAATACAGTGTAAATATTTTTCACAGAGGTATTGAAATTATTTCTTCTGATCATATCCTTCATCAGGAAGAGCAGGCAAATAAAGAAGAACAGTTGAATCGGGACCAGAATAAGCAGAGGTATAATTTGTGATATTTCGGAATTATTTTGAAAATAGAACCAGGAGATATAGAATAATACTGATACCAGAAAAACACCCAATTCCCATCTTTTTATATAATATTTTATTTCCAGAAGCAAGACAGACCATCTTGATACCGGGAAGGTACAAAATACAATGTGATTACGACCTTTGTAACCCGGGCATTTAAGCTCATAAAACATAAAATCCAGTAATATCACTAAACTAAAAAAGGAAAGATAATA
>DAINPM010000095.1:0-7330 GCA_036743455.1 Bacteroidales bacterium
GGAACCTGTACTATTGGAAGTCCAGCCCTCCGGGCTGAAGAACTTTCTATGCTGTTTTGTGCGAAAGACAGCCAAAATAAATTTGCTTTCTGACCGTAGGTTTTTTTCAAATACCGGGTCATACTTCTGAGTAATTATGAATATCTTCATGAAGACCAAAACAGTTGAAAAAAATTGTCACTTCCCCTGGATAATAATCAGCACACCCCCCGGGGAAAGTAAATTTCTTCAAATGAATTACCAATCCGGGATATAAAATACAATGGTATATGACAAATAGAGTTTCCCTAATTTCAATCTTTCTGATCCTCCTTAATTCAGTGACTATTGCTCAGGAAAAAAGTATAACATTCAAGCTCACCCAATTACTCAACAGTGCCCTGCAGAACAACTATCTTTTACAGGCAAATCAGAAAAACATTCTTATTAAACAAGCTGAAATTGAAGAATTAAAAACAAATTATCAGCCTAAAATAAGTGCATCGGCAGACTTTTCTTTCTGGAAATTCCTTATGCCAAATAAACAAAAAACACTAGGAGACGCACTTACTGACATGTACACCAATATTTCCGTTTACCAGACTATTTACGACTGGGGCGAGAACGAGGCAAAGAAATCGGTTGTTGAGGAAGAAATAAAAATGAACGATGAAATACAAAGGCAGTTACGACATACTATTATCTGGGGTGTTTCCGATGCTTATTTCGAAGCACTAAAAGCACAGTCTGAGATTTCAACTCACAAAAATGCCTTGCAACAATTAAAATCACACCTGCAATATGCTGAAAACCTTTACAGTATTGGTAAGGTTTCCTATGTTGACGTTCTAAAAATAAACGTACAGATCTCTGTTGAAGAAAAAACCCTGCAAAAAGCGCAAAATGCCAGACTGAACGAATTGATAAAAATCAAAAGGCTTTGCTATCTCAAAGAGGATGAAATTCTTAACATTGAAGACATTTCTGAGAGCTTATATAATGTAACCAGTGAATTATCATTTTCCCCCTATTCTCTTTATGATACTGCTTTCCAAAATCATCCTGTTCTATTGTCAGGTAACCGGAAAATAAGTATTGAGGCGAGACAAAGAGATATTTACAGATTACAGAACCGGCCTGAACTCTTCTCCTACGGCGTTGGAAGCTGGGAACATAGTTATATCCCTTTTGGCGATAACTTCAATTACAATATAGGTGTAGGGCTCCGTTACACTCTTCCTTACTGGGGGGGCAGCAGTTATAAATCAAAAATGGTTCAGAGCGATTACCGCATAGAACAAATGAACTATGAAAATGACCAGGCTCTTGTTGATATAAAAAAAGAAATCGATATCACTCTCAATACTCTGAATGATATTAAAAAAGAAATTTCCAACAACAAAAAAATAATCAGTCTGGCTGAAGAAACTCTTAATAATGCTTTGGTTAAATATCAGGCAGGACAAGGTATAATAATTGACATATTAGATGCTCAGACAATCTTAACAGAAACTACTATCGCTTATAATATCTCCACAATAAACTATTTACAGGCAATGGTTAAATTGCACTATCTGACAGGTAACGATGATTATCCATTTAACAATACCGGGAATGAAACTCATTTTTAAAACTACCACTTTACTGATACTAACGGCAGGCTTATCTGTATCTTCCTGTCAACAAGAGAAAGAACAAACACCTCAGCCAAAGACGGGCCAGGCTCCTTTGGTGCGGTTACAGCCAGCGGTGAAAACAAAAATGGTTTCTTTTATTGAAATAACCGGTACCATTCAGGCTAATGTTTTTACTGACATCAATTCACCTGCCGATGGCATTATAGAATCGCTTATGGCACGTGAGAACCAGAGAGTTGAAAAAGGCAGGATTATTGCAGTTATCAACCCCACCGACAGGCAGGCACTTATCTCAAAGAACAGGTTACAGGTTCAACAGATTGAAGAAAAACTAAAAACCTCAACCAGAGATACAGAAGAAAACACTCTGTTGACCCGGCAACTTGCTAAAGCAAAAAGCGATCTGGAATACGCAGAAAAAATATATCAGACTGTTCCTGTCATTTGTCCTATGAATGGGTTGGTGACGCAGCGCTGGGCCGATGAAGGCAGCCAGATAGGAGCAAAAGAAAAAATACTTACAGTAAGCGACATGAATACCCTGGTCATTAAAGCTGAAGTGAATGAAAAGTATTTTCAGACTATAAGACAAGGGAACCAATTCCCTGTGATCCTCAATGCCTATCCCGGCGACACATTAACAGGCACCATCAGCCTTGTTTATCCACAGGTTGACCCTGTGACACGGACTGTTAAGTTTGATATTAAATTACAGAATTTCAACAAAAAAATACTCCCCGGGATGATGGCCACAATTGAGATACCTGTTGCAGTAAGAGAAAATGCTGTAGCAGTGCCGGAGCATGCCGTACTGACATCGACTGATAATAATTATTTTCTTTTTGTGGTTAACAAGGATTCAGTTGCGCTGAGAAAAATAGTACAGACAGGTATTTCTTCAGGGAATAAGATTGAAATCATAAAAGGTCTGAAAGAAAAGGACAGAGTTGTGGTTTCCGGGCAGGAGATGCTGAAAGACAGCATAAAAGTCAGAATAATGAATACACCGGAGGGAGGCGTTTTATGAAACTTACTATTCAATCAATAAAACGGCCTGCAGGAACCATCATGCTTATGATTGTACTGATGGTTGTTGGAATAGCCGGTTTTATTCAGTTGCCGGTAAATATGTTGCCTGAAATTACTTATCCTTTGGTTAAAGTATGGATCTACTGGCCCGATGCGACTCCGGAACAGGTTGAAAACGAAATAGCAGCCGTAATAGAAAGGCAGATGGCCACTGTCGATGATCTCGATTATATGGAATCAACTTCAGAAGAAGGAGTATATCAGTTAAACATAAATTTTGATTACAATGCCGACCGTGATGTGGCTTATCAGGATGTGCTGGCAAAAATGGGACTCGTAAAAAAAAACCTGCCTGAAGGAAGCCAGGAACCTTTTATCTTTAAAGCTGACCCTTCTGATCTTCCCGTTATCGAAATCCTTGTTTCGTCAGATAATATGAGTCTTACCCAGCTTCGTACCTGGGTTGAAAATGAATTTCAGGAAGAATTTGCATCGGTACAAGGTTCGGCCGGAACCTCTCTGTCAGGAGGAACTAAACGTGAAATAAGGATACATATCAATCCGGTGGCAATGCAGGGATATAACATCACATTGCAACAAATAAATGAGCGTCTACGGAATGAAAATATCGACATGGCCGGCGGACGCATGATCTCAGGTCCGCGTGATTATCTTATCAGAACCTATGGCGAATATCAATCTTTAGGAGATATCGAAAACCTTATTATCAAAAAAACCGAAACAGACGGTGAGGTACTTCTCAAAGATATTGCCATAGTAAAAGACCACCATGAATTGCAGCGTACACGGACAAGATATAACGGGAAAGAAGGAGTGCGTATTTCTATATTCCAGCAGGCAGACGCCAATGTTGTGGATGTCTCAGACCAGATTGCCCAACGTATAAATACATTGTATAATGAACTTCCGCCATCAACGACTATCGACATTATTTATGATCAGGCAGAATATGTAAGATTAGCTACCAACGGAGTCCGGGATGCAATGATCCTTGCAGCTATTCTTGTCACTCTGGTTACTGCATTTTTCTTATCGGGATGGCGACGTATATTGTCTTTGGCACTCAGCTTACCTGTCACTTTACTGGGGACTTTTTTCCTGATGGAATTACTGGGCTTTTCAGTTAACATATTTACCCTTGGCGGTTTGGTAGTGGCAATGACTGTGGTTCTTGACAACAGTGTAGTGATGCTGGAGAATATCACCCGTATACAGGAAGATGAACCAGACACCCCCAATCCGGTAACGAAAGGGGCTTTGCAAATAACTGCAGCCATCGCAACAGCAACCCTTACTTTTCTTTCACTTTTCGTTCCTTTTTTACTTGTACCAGGAATGGCATCCCTGCTTTTCCGGGAACTGGTTATTACAATAGCTGTCATTATCTTTTTTTCAATGATTGTTTCGCTTACCGTTACCCCCATGTTAATGGCTCTTTTCTATCCCGAAGGCAAAGCGGTTACAAAAAAGCATTCTTTCATTGCCCGTATTTCAGACAAGTTCATAAATGGATTGATATTTATTTATAAACCCATTCTGCACTGGTCACTTAAACTGAGATGGGTTCTCCTGATTATTTTTCTGTTGTTACTCATACCGGGATATCAATTATTGCAAAAAACAGGATCGGAATTTTTACCAAAAGCCGATGACGGATTGATCACTGTTAAAGTGTCGATGCCAACAGGAACATCCATGGAAGAAACTGATAAGGTGTTATCGGGAATTGAAAAGCTCATTGAAAAACAGGAATATATTAAAGGGTATGCCACACTGGCCGGAGGAGGTGTCATGGGATTAGTAACCATGGAAAGAGGCTTTGAAGGGGAAATGAATATCCAACTGGTGCCTGCAGCACAGAGGCCAATGGATACAGATGAATATGTTGAGCAACTGCGTCCCTTAATAATGAAAGCTGTCAAAGCACCCGGAGCTAACATTAAAGTTATGCATTCAAAAATGAAAGGGATAAGAAGCATGGGGCAGTTTGATGTTGAACTTGAGATAACGGCACCGCGAAATAATTCCATGCAGGATATCTATTCCCAGGCAGCCAGGTTAAATAATGAATTAAAAGATCTGGATTACCTGACAGGTCTGGATATTTCACTGCAGCTTAACAAACCTGAGTACCAGATAAAAACAGACCGCCGAAAAGCTTATGACCTGGGTATAAATATTGAGGAGATCTCAAACACAGTGAAAACACTGGTTGGAGGTAGTGTTCCAACCCGTTATAAAGATGGTGCTTATTATTACCCCATACGTGTAGTAATGGATGAAAAGGATATAAAATCATCCGCTGATCTCAATAATCTTCTTCTCAATACGTCAAAAGGAGTAAACATACCGCTTAGTACAATTGCCGAAGTAGAAAAAGCTACCGGTCCCGTAAAGATAGAACGCCGGAACCAGGACCGTATCATTAAAGTAACTGCCAATGTTACGGGTATCAGTGTAGGGGATGCAACAAGGGCATTACAACAAAAACTTGGAGGATACAGTCTGCCGACAGGTTACAGGCTTAATTACGGGGGACAATCGCAAATGTTAACGGAGAATATACAGCAAATGGCATTGATTCTGCTTTTTGCCCTTTTCCTGGGTTATGCTGTGATGGTATTATATTTTGAAAGCTTTTTGAAACCTCTTATCATCATAATCCGTATCCCACTTTCACTGGCAGGTATTTCCTTTGCTCTTTATATTACAGACACACCTTTAAGTGTTACTGCTATGATCGGGGTTATTATGCTTACCGGAATAGAAATCAATAATGGAGTTCTCCTGCTTACTTTTATTGATGAACTGAGAGAAAGGGGGAAAGGTCTGGTGGAAGCCATAAAAGAAGCTGCGCTGGTAAGGCTTCGTCCGATATTAATTACTGATATAAACAGTGTTTTTGGTTTAATGCCCCTGGCATTACTTTGGGGTGATGGCACAGAGATGTTACGTCCAATGGCCATCGTGGTTATCGGCGGATTATTGTTCGGTATACTTCTTGTATTTATTTTTATTCCTGTGATATATTTAATCCTCTATGGGAAAGGAGTAAAAATAACAAGTCGATAAATAATATGTGCTATTCACCAGCCCATCACCCCGGGAATTGCAGCAGGCAATTCCCGGGAAGGACTTATACAAAGTTAAATGTAATTTTAGTAAGGAACAGCCTGTTTAGCTACTTCAAGATAAAGATGTACAACAATTAGCAATGCACAGGTTTCTTAAGAACCCGTGAAATAATACTGAAAAATAGCATAAATAAACCTTATGCCAAATCTTCCAGGGCTTCCAGTACCAGACCTGCGTGCATCAAAGCTGGTCCACCACCCATCAGGACGGCAACCCAGGCAGCTTCCATTATCTCTTCACTCGTGGCTCCTTCTTTAAGAGCTTCATTGACATGGAAGGGAATACACCATTCACATTGTTGTGTAATTGAGATGGCAATAGCCATAAGTTCTTTTGTCTTTGCAGTCAGAACATTCTCTTTTTCAACTGCCCCCAGCAAGCTCATGAAGCTTTTCATGCTTTCGGGATTAAGCTCACCAAATTTCTTCATCCATGTCTGGACTCTTTTCAATTCATCTTTTGCATTCATAATATATCCTCCTATTTATTAAGTAAACAAACAATTCCGATAATTGTTTGTCTTATCCCCCTGGATAAGGGTATAGAAATATTATCAGATTTCCCTGTAATAAATCAAAAAGAAAAACTGAAAACAAATCACAACTGCCATCACAAATTATTCTCAACTACTTTCCTTTTCCAATTGGAGAAAACCCGAAAAAAGAGATATCCATTTATCAATTAGTGGCTTAAAGCGTCATATTACAAATTGTTTCAGGATCAGGGTCTAAATCTTATACCTGATTCCCGTTCTTTAATAAAATCCCTTATAAATTCTTTAGAAGGAGTCATCGCAGGATTATCGTAAAATTTCTCCATATTGTCAATATTATCTCTAAGCCATTGATCGAACATTTGATGCATCTCTTCTGTATACGCGCCATCTGCCTGAGAAGCCGTGATCCGGCCTTCAGCAAGTTGAAGATGTGCCCACCTGTCAAGTAAGCCAGACTTTTCTGCTTCGACAACGATTTGTTCTGCCATATGAGGAGGTATGAAAAGTACTCCTTCCTGCTTTGCCAGTACAACATCGCCAGGCATCACTGTTACATATCCAATCTGAATAGGAAGATTTCGGCCAACTACCATGTATGGTCCAATCCCTCCACTTTCAGGTCTGAAATCACGAACAAATAAATTGAACCCTTTATCATCTATTTCCATACAGCCTTCACGGTCGCGAACAGTACCACGGATAATAGCACCATTCCCTGATCTCCGGTATATGGAATTCCCAAGATTGTCACCGACATGAGAACCATCCATTAAACCCTCACAGAAATTCACCACATACACATCCCCTTTCTCCAATATATCAATGGCATAAGTTCCACCTACCATGCGTAATCCATCTTTTTGTCCCTGTTGCTGGATTGCTATATTAACATCCGCTCGCAAAGGCATTGTTTGCATTGTTACAGCTCTTCCACAAATAGTAACATTTTCATACATTTGTTTGAATTCACCGTAATAACAGTACTTTGGGCCATAATCATTAGTTGCATGAAATCCTGCCCCCATCTCCTTTG
>DAINPM010000096.1:0-7121 GCA_036743455.1 Bacteroidales bacterium
TCATGTATGCTTTGTCATGCAGTTTTTCTGTATTTCCTCACTGCCAGGCTCATAAATACTACAGCCAGAATTAAGAGAGAGTAGAAATCTCTTGCTAAATCGCTGAAAGCAGATCCTTTAAGCATTATCATCCGGTATATTTTCATAAGATAAGCCATTGGATTGATAATATCGAATTTACGGGCCCATAAAGGCATACTGTCCATTGGGGTGAAAATCCCGCTCATCAGTATAAAGATGATCATGAAAAAAAATGCAATAAACATATATTGTTGCTGAGTAGAGGAGAATGTGGAAATTAAAAGTGCCAGACCGAGAACGCCTGCCAGAAATATTGCTGAACACAGAAACATAAGCCCAATGCTTCCCCGGAAAGGTATGTCAAACAAAATTTTACCCAGAATAAGCCCCAGAGCAAGATCAACGAGTCCTATTATCATAAAGGGGATCGTCTTAGCTGTTATGAACTGGTATTTCTTTATTGGTGTCACATTTATCTGTTCTATTGTTCCGGTTTCCTTTTCTTTTACAAGATTCAGACCTGCCAGAAGAAAGCCTATGGCAGTAACCAGTATTGCCAGGATTCCCGGAAGCATATAATATTTATAGTTAAGCAACTCATTATACCAGTAGCGGTTGGTTACTTTGATCTGCGGCATGGCAGAAAGGGTTGTTACTGCGGCATTTTGCCTGATTATATCAATATTGTAGTCTTGTAAAACTCCGTTCAGATAAGCCCAGGAAAGCTGTGCTGTTGTGGCATTTATGGCATTTACAGAAACCATCACAGGACATACCTGTCCGGAAGTAGTTTTTTCATCCAAACCTTCAGGAATATGCAGGATCATATCACACCTGTTGCGGTGAAGCATGTTATTGGCTTCTTCTTCTGAATGTGTAAAACACGTGATTTTGAAAAACCCGGAACCTTCAAGCCGGCTTATCAGGTTTCGGGATACCGGTGACATATCTCTGTCGATAATACCGAGATTAATATTTTTTATTTCGAAAGTAACAGCAGGGACCAGCAGAACCATTTGAACCAGGGGCACTGCAAAGATGGCTTTACCAATGAATTTATCCCTGAAAATCTGCAGGAACTCTTTTCTGATAAGATATAATATAGTCCTCATTTTTAATTAATTATTATCTTTTCTCCTCCTGTATATTTACCTGCATACCTATTGAAGTCTTATTTTGAATTTCCTTACACTAAGAACTATGAAAAACAGGGTCATAATTGTAAGGATCAGTGTCTCTTTCCATACAGAGAAGAAACCTGTTCCTTTTATCATAATATTTTTTATAATAGTAATATAGTACCTTGGCGGGAGGAAATATGCCACCACATCATAAACACGGGGCATGTTTTCCAGGGGGAAAATAAAACCTGAAAGCAATATTGTAGGGAGCATCAGTCCGACCAGTGAAATAAAAATTGCCTGTTGCATGGTTTTTGAAACCGTTGAGATAAGGATCCCGAGGGAAAGACTCATGAGTATATAAAGCATACTTTCGGCAAGCAAAAGGAAAAGACTGCCTTTAACAGGCAGATCAAAGGCAATTCTGGAAAGAAGAAGGATGAGCAATACATTTATGAATGAAAGAATAAAATAGGGCATCACCTTACCTAAAATTATATGTGAGGGTTTAAGTGGTGACACCAGAAGAACTTCCATTGTTCCGAATTCTTTTTCGCGTGTAATCGTTATGGAAGTCATGAGGGCACAGATAAGAATAAGGATGAAAGTAATTACCCCCGGGACAAACATGAAATGACTTCTCAGTTCAGGGTTATAGAACATCCTTACTTCAGGACTTACAAGTATTTTGGCTCCGGAATTTTTTTCTCTGTATTCCATGTTAAAATCTGACACAATAGCTGATGCATAATTTGTTATCAGAGTGGCTGTATTGGGTTCTGATGCATCGGTAATTATACTCATATCCGCTTCTCCCCTGCTGATGAGATCGCGGCCAAAATTCTCCCCGAATACAATTACAGCTTTCGCCCTGCCTGTTTTCATTATCATATCAATATCATGATAACTCTCCAAGTCTTCAACTTTCCTGAAAAAATCCGAAGAACACATTTTGTCGGATATCTTTTGTGTAACATCATCTTTCGACAGATCAAGGAAAGCTATACTTGCATCTTTTATTTCCATACTTATCACAAAACCGAATATAAGTATCTCAGCAACAGGCAATCCGAAAAGGATCACCAGAGTACGGTAATCTCTGAAAATATGAAGAAACTCTTTTTTGACAAATCCGAGAAAACGTTTCATTATATTATTCTGATAACTGTCTTAATGTTCATTTTAAAAGTCATATTCTTCCTGTTTCCGGCAAAAAAATATGAATTATTCCAGGCCTCCTTCAACATTCCTGGATGGCCTGGCGATTTTAATAAATACTTCTTCTATTGAACCGGCATTGTATTGTTTCCGTAACTCTTCCGGGGTGTCCAAAGCTACTATTCTGCCTTCACTCATTATAGAAACCCTGTCACAATACTCTGCTTCATCCATATAATGTGTTGTCACAAATACGGTTATTCCCCGGGCTGTAGCTTCATAAATCATTTCCCAGAACTGTCGGCGTGTTACAGGATCAACTCCACCGGTAGGTTCATCCAGAAAAACAATCCTGGGTTCATGTAATACCGCAACAGAAAATGCCAGTTTTTGCTTTAATCCCAAAGGAAGTGATGATATCATACTGTCGCTGTATTGTCCGAAATTAAGCTGTTCCAGTAAAGCGGTTGTCCTGTCCTGTATCGTCTTCTTTTTCATTCCATAAATACCACCGTAAAGCATTATATTCTCTTTTACTGTAAGATCATCATAAAGAGAAAACCTCTGACACATATACCCTATATTCTTTTTTATTTCTTCTGCCTGCTTTTTTGCATCAAAGCCTGCTACCATAACTGTCCCTGATGTAGGTTTTGACAAACCTGACAATATTCTGATAGTAGTGGTTTTCCCGGCTCCGTTAGCTCCAAGAAATCCGAAAATTTCGCCTTCAAAAACATCGAAATCAAGATTGTCGTTGGCAACGAAGTTCCCGAACTTCTTGACCAGATTTCTGACTGATATTACTGTATTGCCTGTCATTGGTAATGAATGCTTTCTGTTCCCATAAGTTCCAGGAATCTGTCCTCAATACCCGCTCTGCCCTCTGATATACTGAAGTCATTTATGCCCTTACTGAGGAGATATTCATTCAGATCACCCAAAGGATTATCCTTACTGAATGTGGTATGTATTGAATCTCCGAAGGGATAGGCTGAAATTGTGAGAGGAAAACTTCTGAGTATTTTCAGCAGATTATATTTATCAGAGGCTTTCACATAAAATAGTTTGCGGGTGAAACTGTCTTTTAATACTTCCGGAGGATTAACAGACAATATTTGTCCTTCCTGGATCAGTGCTACTCTGTCGCATTTCGTTGCTTCATCCATGTAAGGTGTTGAAACAACAACTGTAATATTATGGGCTTTTAGTTTCCCGAGCATTTCCCAGAATTCGGTACGCGATACGGCATCAACGCCTGTGGTGGGTTCATCAAGAACCAGCAGACGGGGCTTGTGAATCAGGGCACACGATAATGCTAGTTTCTGTTTCATGCCACCGGATAATTGTCCTGCAAGTCTTGTCTTGAAGGGTTCGATATGAGAATAAATATCTTTTATCAGTTCATAATTCTCTTCTATCGTTGTGCCGAACACCGATGCATAAAATCTCAGATTTTCTTCTACCGACAGATCCATGTAAAGACTGAAACGCCCGGGCATATACCCTATATTCTCCCGCAATTTCCGGTAACCTTTCACACAATCCACCCCCAGGACCGTCATACTTCCTTCATCAGGAAGATAAAGAGTGGTGATGATCCTGAAAAGGGTTGTTTTTCCGGCTCCGTCAGGACCAATAAACCCGAATATCTCGCCTTCATTGACATCAAAGGATATACCTCTCAGAGCCTGTGTGCTGCCAAAGTTCTTCGCAATGCCAGATGCTTCAATTACTTTTTGCATGCTTTTCAGAATATTGCTTCTCCGGGCATTCCCGGCTTCATTGTACCATCATTTTTTACTTCTATAGTAACCGCATATACGAGTGTTACCCTTTCTTCTTTAGTCTGTATTATCTTTGGAGTGAATTCAGCCTTGTCTGCTATATGGCTTATCCTTCCCGGGTAAGTTCTGTATTCTTTTTCTCCTTCATCAATCCTTACCGTACACTCATTTCCTGTTTTGAGAGTACCTAATTGAGCTCCGCTTACATACACTTTAAGTCTGATGAGTGAAAGGTCTGCAATTTTTACCAGAGGTCTGCCTGCTGCAGTAACTTCTCCCTCTTCCGCATATTTTTCAAGGATAGTCCCGTCAAGAGGACTTCTGACACAACTGCGTTCGGCCTGCTCCATCAGTGTTGCCTTTTTTGACTCATAAACCGATAATTCTGCTGCTATTGAGGCTCTTTGGGTATTATTTGCAGCTATCTGTTTTTCCAGTACTGCCACCTGTCCCCTTAAATCATCATATTGCTTTTGTGTTGCCGCATCGTTTTTGAGCATATTGGCTATCCTCTCAATATTCACATTGAGATTGGCTATCTGCTGATCAAGTATTTCATTCTGCGCATTAACAGAAGATATCCGGGTTCTGATACTTCTCATACCGGCATCTATTTCAGCTTTCTGAAGATGAAACAGAGTAGTGTCGATAAGAGCAATTTTCATTCCTTTTTCAACAGCAGAGCCTTCTGTTACGCCAAATTCAAGAATACGTCCGCCAGTCTCTGCTGACACAGTTACCTCCCTGGCTTCAAAAGTACCATAAGCATCGGCTTCGTCAGAATTTCCGGAACAAGCTGCGAGAAGTGCTGTTACAACGACAATTATCAATTCAGGTTTCATAAGAATTTATAGTTTAGTTTTTATTCTATTTCCTGTCCGCTGATATTCATATATTCCACCCTGGCCAGAGCAAGACTGATAGTATGTATCTCATAATTTATCCTGGCCTGGTTTTCGGCATTGAGTTCACTAAGGTATTCCGTGGCAGTTATAGTGCCGTTATTATACTTTGATTCAGCAGCAGATGTAATTCTTTTTCTCAGTTCAATGAGCTCTATGTCTGTCTCAAGAAGTTCTTTCATGCTTTTTATTTCAGCATTTTTGGCATTAAGCATCCTCTTCAGATTATCTTTCATTTCTTTCTTCCTACCGTCAATAAGATCTTTCTGAAGCAAGACAATCTGTTTTTCATTCTTCGCCTTGTTCCAGTCGAGTATGTTCCATTTAACACCAGCACCCAGGATATAAAAAGGAGCAAATTCATCCCTGAAAAAATTACTGCCAGGAGGATTACCATAACCAAATGTGGCAAAACCAAAAGCTTTTGGTATTCTCCGGCTTTGAATCTGTTTAACCGATTCCTCAAGCTGTTCTTTACGTAAATCGAAAATCTGCAACTCAGGACGGAGAAGTTCATCAGTCAGTTCCTCATTTATAGGAGGAATAACAAACTGCACCGACGTATCTGTCTCATAGCCTGTAAGATCAGATAAATTCTTTATCAAAGATGTTTTTATTATACTGTTTTCAGAAATCTGCTGTTCAAGTTTTAGTTTTTCCGAATTTAGAACATCAATATCCGATTTGGGTACCACGCCATTTTCAACAGCTGATTCCAGAGCTATAATTTTTTTGTTTATCAGTTCCAGATAATTCTGAAGAAGATCTTCCTGCCGTTCAAGAAGCAATATGTTAAAATAATAGGTATTTACCTCGCCTCTTAATTTATACAGATCTGTTTCATTCTGTTTCTCATTGACAAGCAGGCCCGCTCTTTCAAATGCCCTTGCACTCTTAATTGCCCCGCCATCATATATCATCTGGTTAATATCAACAGTGACTTTATACTGCTCATTTGGCAGAGGTTTGATCATGTCGCCGATACCCGGAACCGGTAAAGCTCCAATAACGTCATTAATATCCATGACCGACGAGTTATAAGTGAAGGAACCATTTGCATCAAGAGTGGGAAGCCAGCCCCTGGAAAGATTCTTATCCTTATATTCCCATATCCTGTTATAAACCTCTTTTTCTGCTGAAACCACTGCTGCGGTATATGCCCTGTCGTAACACTCCTTAAGTGTTATCATTTCCTGCGCTTCAATATTATATCCCCTGAAAACCAAGTATAACAGGATGAATAAAATCAATTTTTTTCGTTCCATTTTATTCCGGGTTTCTTTTGTTTCCGATTTTTGTTTTCTTATCCTCATTGTGCTATTTCATTGTAAATCATTTTTTCAGAGCTTTGATTACAAATTGAGTTGCAAAATCTTTCCTCTTTTCAATGAATTCATCAAAGCCTGTCCCATGCTTTTCCAGTATCCGCGATACTATTTCAAAACCTGCAAAAGGAAATAAACTCAAAGCCGCAACTGAAACCATTATTTGCGGAAAATCTTCCTTATTGATATTGTATGCATTAAGCTCTTTTTTATGCTGAGCATGCAGTGTATCCCATAATTTATGTACTTCAATCTTCTCCATAAGTTTTGTCATTCTCTCCGGATTCCTGTTTATCTCATTCAGCAAAAAAGAAGGAAGTCTGCGGTTATTCATCAGAAAATCGATGTGCTCATGAAAAAAGAACCTGATCTTTTCTTCGAATGTAAGATTCTGGTCAAATACCGGGGCAAAACGCATTAACATCTGATTGACCGTTTTTTCAAAAACCGTATCGAAAAGATGGTCTTTTGTGCGATAATAATAATGTAATAATGATTTGTTTATTCCTGCCCTGTCTGCAATATCCTGCATCCTGGCGCCATCCATCCCCTTTTCTGAAAAAACCTCTGAAGCAGCTTCGAAAATCCTGCTTTCTGTCTGCTTATCATTTTCTGTCATAGTATTTAACCATTTACTTAAACCATATTGTTTAACTATTTAGTTTAATTATCTGGTCAAATATAGGAATAATATTGATTCACTACAAATAAAATTTTCTATTTCCTGTTTTGTGCAAAAGACACCCGAAATGAATTTTATATAATTATTCCCGGAATTTAATGCTGTGCAAAACATTGATTCTTTTT
>DAINPM010000097.1:0-7112 GCA_036743455.1 Bacteroidales bacterium
ATCTGTTTTATTATATTGTAAAGATACTTATATGGTATTATTTAGTCAACGTTAGAAGGCAGGTGTTTCTTTATGTTACCTCCTGTATCTGTTCCAACATTAATTTGCTATGATAATCTGCCTGTACTCATTCATTTAAAATTTTTATCTTTCAGGAAAAAATATCGAATGAAAATCATATCCTGGAATGTAAACGGTATACGTGCAATAGTTAAAAAAACTTTCTTTGATGATCTTAAGCTCATGGATCCCGATATAATCTGTCTGCAGGAGACGAAGGCCAACGACGATCAGGTCAGTGAATCACTGGAATCTCTTAACGGTTATCAGATATATTCAAATTCAGCAGAAAGGCCCGGGTATTCAGGGACAGCAGTTATTTCAAAGATAAGACCTTTAAATATCATAAAAGGTATAAGTATTGAAGAACACGATAAGGAAGGCAGGGTTTTATGTCTGGAATATGAACATTTCTTTCTTGTTAATGTATATGTTCCCAATTCCGGCAGTGAACTGGCGCGACTGGCTTACAGGCAGGAATGGGATAAGGCTTTTTTTACATGGTTGAAAAACCTGGAAAAAAACAAACCTTTGGTAATATGTGGCGATCTGAATGTAGCTCATAAAGATATTGACCTGGCACGCCCGAAAGCCAATTACAATAAAGCAGCCGGTTACATGCAGGAAGAGATTGACGGGATGGACAGACTTACTGAAGGCGGACTGTCAGATACTTTCCGCCATTTTTATCCCGACCAGACAAACAGATATTCCTGGTGGAGTTTCAGAGCTAACGCAAGAGCAAAAAATATTGGCTGGAGAATAGATTATTTCCTTGTAAGCAGATCCTTTCTGCCACAGGTGAATGATGCATTCATCCTGGAAAATATTACAGGATCAGATCATTGCCCTGTAGGTATTATCCTTGATTTGTGAAAGGTCTGTTTTTAATGAATATTTTCGGCTGTATCAGACTAGCAAGTATAATGAAATAAAATGAGTATATCATGAAAACAATTTTGTTTTACAGTTTCTTGATAATGTTACTGATACTGCCGTTCCCACATTTATTATTGTCACAGGAAACCCAAACCGGCACTGATTACAAACCCAGCCGGGGCCAGGATGGTAAAGATGTTATCTGGATACCTACTCCTGAAAGAAATGTTAATAATATGCTTGACCTGGCCGGGGTAAACAGTAATGATTTTTTGATTGATCTGGGATCAGGTGACGGCAGACTGGTTATTGAGGCCGCCAGGCGTGGAGCAAAAGCCAGAGGAATAGAATTCAACCCCGATATGGTGGAATATGCAAAAAGAAATGCAGTTGAAAATGGAGTATCGGATAAAGTGGAATTCATTCAGGGAGATCTTTTTGAGGCTGATCTGTCAGAGGCAACAGTTATCACTATGTTTCTGCTTAATTCAATAAATCTCCGGCTGCGCCCTAAACTGCTGGATCTTAAACCCGGAACGAGGATCGTTTCAAATACCTTCGATATGGAAGAATGGACTCCTGACTCCACTGTTACCATGAAGGAAGACTGCAACGATTTTTGTACAGCACTGCTCTGGATAATCCCAGCCAGATTAAATGGCACATGGTTTATGAATAACGGGATCCTGGTTCTCGATCAGACATTTCAGATGTTCTCCGGCACTCTTATCACTTTAAATGAGAGGTTTCGTTTTACTGATGGGAAACTGCAAGGTGATATCTTTTCATTTACGCACCAACAGGAAGTATATTATGGGAGAGTAAGAAATAATACTATTGAGGGATTTATAACCCGGGGCAGTAAATGTATTCATTGGGAAGGTAAGAAGTTGCATGATTAAATACTTCAAATTTTTTTTGATTAATCTTTTTTAGAGCTGCAGAAGACAAAGTTTCTGTTTCTTTTTACTATTTTGTATTTTTATAATTTGTAAGATCATAGAATTATTATAACAATCCTCCAAACATGAAAAAATTAATCTTTGTATTTATTCTGGCATTGTCTGTTGCAGTGATGAGCATGTCTGCCCAGCAACGGACTTACGAGTATCCTTTTCAGGACCCTTCATTATCTAATGAAGAAAGAATAAATGACCTGGTTTCAAGAATGACACTGAAGGAGAAGGTCGATCAGCTTGTTAATTCCGCACCGGCCATACCACGTCTGGGTATCCCTTCTTATAACTGGTGGAATGAGGCACTTCACGGAGTAGCAAGAGCAGGTTATGCGACAGTGTTCCCTCAGTCTATTACTATTGCCAATTCCTGGGACGAAGGGTTGGTATTTAATGTAGCGACAGCTATTTCCGATGAGGGCAGAGCTAAATATCATGAGTTTCAGAGAAGGGGCAAAACAGGTATTTATCAGGGTCTTACTTTCTGGTCTCCCAATATTAATATCTACCGCGATCCCCGGTGGGGAAGAGGTCACGAGACTTACGGAGAAGACCCGCTGCTGACAGGGAAACTGGGATCACAGTTTGTGAAGGGATTACAGGGTAATGATCCTAAATATCTTAAAACAGTTGCTACTGCAAAACATTTTGCCGTTCATTCCGGCCCGGAACCGACAAGACATTCTTTTAACGCCAAAGTGAGTGAAGTAGATTTGCATGAGACATATCTTCCTGCTTTCAGATCTCTCATAATGGATGCCGGAGCTTATTCAGTAATGGGTGCCTATAATATGTTCCGTGATTACCCTTGCTGTGCAAATCCTATTCTATACGGCATCTTGCGTAATGACTGGAATTTTAAGGGATATATCGTATCCGACTGTTGGGCTATTCCTGATTTTTACAGGCATCAGAATTATGTTAAAGACGCTGCTGAAGCTGCTGCGGCCGCCATTAAAGCAGGAACTGACCTGGAATGTGGAAGCGATTATCTCAATGCAATAGAAGCTATTGAACGCGGGATCCTTACAGAAGATGACGTAGATGTTGCAGTGAAGAGAATATTCACTGCCAGATTCAAACTGGGTATGTTCGACCCTGACGATATGGTACCTTACGCCCAGATACCCTTCTTTGTAAATACCTGCGACTACCATAACTCACTGTCGAGAGAAGCAGCAAGAAAATCCATTGTCCTATTAAAGAATCAGGATAACATTCTGCCTCTTGACAAGAATCTGAAAACAATTGCTGTAATTGGTCCGAATGCCGACAATTTTGAATCACTCATAGGTAATTATAATGCTATTCCAAAAGATCCTGTAACCCTGCTTGAAGGAATCAGAAACAAGCTAAACCCGGAAACGAAGATCATTTATGCAGAAGGAAGCGATCTTGCAGAAGGCATTCACAATCTTAATGTTATACCTTCAAGGTATCTGCAGACAGCCGATGGCATACAGGGAGCTTTCGGGGAGTATTTCAACAACAGGGATATGAAAGGAGAACCTGTCTTTACAAGAGTTGATGATCATATTAATTTCTACTGGGAACATTTCTCTCCACATGCCGATATGCCTGATGATGATTTCGGTGTTAAATGGACAACCTATCTTACTCCTCCCGTATCAGGCACCTATGCCCTTGGAGCATGGGGATCCTCCGGCTATGAAATGTTCCTTGACGGGAAAGAAGTAATCAGATTCAGAAATGAACATCATGCATTTCACGAGGAATTTACTGCAGACCTTCAGGCGGGTAAAAAATATAAGATTGAGGTATTTTACAGAAATTATGCAGGTGATGCCGATATGAAGCTCCTATGGACACCTCCGCGTACAGACATACTTGGAGAAGCTGTTGACGCAGCGAAACAGGCAGATGCTGTCATCCTTGTCCTGGGTCTGTCACAACGTCTTGAAGGTGAAGAGATGAATATAAAAATTGACGGCTTCCTTGGAGGAGACCGCACCAACATCAAGCTTCCCGCTGTCCAGGAAGAATTACTTAATGCCGTCACTGCAACTGGTAAGCCTGTGATAGTGGTACTGATGAACGGAGGCGCACTGGCCGTGAATAATGCCCAGGAAAAAGCTTCTGCCATACTGCTTGCAGGATATCCCGGTCAACAGGGTGGAAACGCTATTGCCGACGTCATCTTCGGCGACTATAACCCGGCCGGCAGATTACCGGTAACATACTATAAATCTGTTGATCAGATCCCGGCTTTCGATAATTACGATATGCAGGGAAGGACCTACAGATATTTTACAGATGAACCATTATATCCTTTCGGCTATGGATTAAGCTATACAACATTCAGCTACAGCGATCTGACAATACCTCAAAAAACTGCTGCCGGAGAAAAAGTCACTGTTAAGGTTACCGTTAAAAATACAGGTAATATGGAAGGTGATGAAGTTGTCCAGCTTTATCTTACCGATGAGAAAGCATCAACACCAAGACCTGTCAGGCAGCTGGAAGGATTCAAAAGGATCACTCTGGCTCCGGGAGAAAGCAAAGAAGTCGAATTCACTCTTGAACCACGTCAGTTTTCCATTATCAATAAAAAAGATGAGAGAGTAACAGAGTCCGGATATTTCACTATTACTGTAGGTGGCAAACAACCTGGATTCACCGGCTATCTCGACCCGCAGTTCACACAAGCCCTGAGCGGAAGGATAAGACTGACCGGCAGACAGGTGTCTTTCGATAAATAATTTATATACGGATATCTTTATAGTACAGATCAATAGGCTTTTAAAAAAATGAGGCTGTCAGGGAAAAACTGACAGCCTCATTTTTTTATCTTTTACAGAACTCTTTAACTGATTCTTTACAGGATTTTTTCCGCTCCGGAATATATTTCCTCAACCTTCAGTGCAGCAGCTGCATGCCCCGGATGTTTTTCGGGATTCCACCTCTTCATATCTTCGAAAAGAGCTCCTTCCTTATGGTATTCAATACTCCCCTTTATCTGATAAGACTTACGGTCTTTGGTAATAAAGAGAACTGATGCCTTACTCCCGTTAAGGATGTTATCAAGAGTCTTACTGAAATAATTATTTGCAATAACTATAGTTTCATCATCATATTTCGATACACAAGTGGCATATA
The DNA here is from genome assembly GCA_036743455.1 of Bacteroidales bacterium. GTDB lineage: Bacteria > Bacteroidota > Bacteroidia > Bacteroidales > VadinHA17 > LD21. The sequence goes on from DAINPM010000097.1 coordinate 5,013, forward strand.
TAGAATTGGGAATCCCTTGCTTATCAATTGTTGTCAGGACTACAGGTCCTTCTCTCTCTTCCCATGCCTGCTTTACTGTTTCCGGTAATTTTGCCATAATTTATTTTCCTTTATATTATATATCAGTTAAATTTTCGCCTGCAATATACAGAAAATGAAGAATACTGTCACAATGCTGTAACTGTTCCTTATCCTTATAACTCTGACCTGAGGATATATATATTTCCAGTTCCATCCATTCAGTATCCGATGGCAGCTGTCAACCATAAAAAGGAACGAATCAAATTACTTGTTTACACAGGATTATCCGTTAGGGGAGATTCAGACACATTATTATTTGTCGCGTTGCCCTCTGTCAGAATGTTATTTGAAGTGACAAGATCCGGGGTTTTTTCATTATTACATCCGGCAATAGTATCTGCTTTTTCTGTCTCCTGTCGCTTCTTCCGGAAAAAATTGCCATTCATCATAACAATAATGGTAATCAGTATCACCAGGGTGACAACCTCATCTGAAAGCAAAAGTATTTCCGATTCGACAGGGATACTTAGAAAAAGTAAAATAGTGATCAGTCCTCTGGGAGCAAAAAAGAATAAAGGAGCCGGAGGTAACCTGAGGATATATTTGAAATAGATCCATCTAAAACCAAATATCCCGGAACATATAAGCACTGCCGTTAAAATATTTGACATATTGAAAAGATTATACATATCAGTGTAGAATCCAAACATTATAAAAAAGAAAGACCTGACAAGAAAGGTAAGTTCTCCCAGTATTTTCCTGAAGTTATCGATGTCCTTACGAAATTTTGTGAAATCAATGAATTTTTCAATAAAATCAATCTCCAGAAACTTGTTATTAGAAAGAACAAGTCCAAAAACAAGTACCAGCAGAAGTGCCGGCATATGGATTAATTCTGCAATTACGTAAATAAGGATAACGAATGTCAGTATTATTACATAGTTAACATGATAGCTTATTTTATGGAGGAGATACCCCAGGAATGCTGTTGAAACAAGTGCAATAATCAAAGTAAAAACAACATCACGGATGAAAAATAACAGGCCAGATGCTAATGACCCCTGATTTAATAAAATAAACTCAAATGCCATTATTCCCAGTATATCCGAGAAAGAACTTTCATAAACAACAAATTCTTTTTCCTCTGATAAAAGGTTTACTGCAGAAGGGATGGCTACTGAGCTGCTAATAATACCAAATGGGATGGCATTAAGTATTGAATCATGCAGTGATAGTTTAAATAAACCTGTAAGAATAAAAGCAAACACCGCAACAAATACTATAAGCAAGACCAAAGCAGATGAAACGGATTTAAAAATCAGGCTGCGTTTATTTTTGTTGAGATCAATATCCAGGCTTGCTTCCATGACTATCATTATCAGGCCCAAAGTACCTATTACAGGCAACAATGGTTTCATATCAGGAATGTGCAATCCGAAGTAATCTGAAAGAACTCTTATCAGCATTCCCAGGGCTATTAAAAGAATAACACCCGGAATCTTTGAAAATTTATAGGTAATGTCAAATATATAAGCAAGAATAATAATGACACATAGAGCAAGGATAATATAATTAGTCATCGGGTTCTGATTCTTTTATTAAGTTTTTACTTTTTATATTAACCGTAATTCGTATTCTGACATTTCCCGGAAGAATCCTTTTCTCCCGAAACCTTTCTTCTGATATCAGACTGGCTAAACTTACAAAATCCATCCCAACAAACATATAATATTTCAATCATAAGTCCTTAATCCTGCCGGAGAAAAAGAATCATTCTCTGATTTATAATATTTTTAAGGTCCGGAGAAAATTTTTTCTTACCATTTCCAGAATGATCTGGAGAACAGAGTAAATACCGGAATTATTTCCAGTCTTCTGATAATCATGATGAAGCAAAGAACTATCTTGCTCATTACCGGTAAAGCTGAGTAATTGCTTATTGGGCCACTATTTAAGAATATTTAATTATGGTGAAAAAAATTGGAATCAGAAATTTGTCTATAATAGTACAAAAGATAAACCGTTCATGTATGCTTTGTCATGCAGTTTTTCTGTATTTCCTCACTGCCAGGCTCATAA
>DAINPM010000098.1:0-2364 GCA_036743455.1 Bacteroidales bacterium
AAATAAAAAGAAAGACAAGAGGGAAGGATATTATAGCACTATCAAAACGGTCAAGAAAGCCTCCATGACCGGGTAACACAGAACCTGAATCCTTTACTCCCATACTTCTTTTCAGCATTGATTCAACCAGGTCTCCGCAGGTACCTGCAACGGAGACGATTAAAGCAACAACCAGCCATTGCCATCTTGTAACAACACCCAGCCAGCCCGACAGGAACCAGGCAATGACAATACTTATTATAACTCCTCCGATGAAGCCTTCCCATGATTTTTTCGGGGATATCCTTTTCATCAACCTGTGTCTGCCGAATGTTATTCCGGCAAGATAAGCTCCTGTATCATTAGCCCATAGAAGAATAAAAAACCCAATAACCAGTCCCGGCGAAAAAGGTAAGTCCGGCATATTTATAAGTGGTTTGAGACCCTCGTACAAAAAAGCCGAAAAGGGTAGCAATACAAAAGGCAGGACTATATAAAAAACCGGGAAAAATGTATGTGCAAGTGAATCGAATGGTTTGTCCTCCTTCCTGAATAATTCAGTGATCATCATCACAGGTAAAAGAACCAAAAGCAGGAGCAACCATCGTATATGCAGATAAGCTGCTGCTACGAGAGAGGCCATGGCATAAGATATTATGCCGCTTATAATACCGGAAAACACTCTGGGTTTTACTCCTGAGCCCTGAATTATTTTATAATATTCAAGCATTGTTCCTGTAAGGATTATCAAACCGGTAAGAAAGAATGATATAGGATGAAGCCAGAATCCCCCAAGGGTAAATAGTACTATCCAAGTCCCTGTCAGTGTCCGTCTGAAAAAATTATTCAAGTCTGTTGAGATTTACCTGGTAGGTTTTTTTATTGAACTATCTGATTCGGGAGTGTCAGGAAATAATTTTTCCTGGTCAGATGAATTTTTTCCTTTTTTTGCTGACTTTGCATTAGTATTCTTTTCTTTCGTTTCTTCTCCTTCTTCTCCTGCATCCTTCACATTTTTCTCCTCTGCTTCCTGTCCTGTTTCTGTATTAATTTCACTTATTTCCTTTTCATTACTGATTGCCGGAGAGTTTTTTCCCTGTTCGTTTTCTTTTTCTTCTTTTTCTTTCAAATCCTTTGCATCCCTTACTTTAGCTGCTTCAGCAGCTTCTTTTTCTTTCTTAATATCGGCTTTTCTTTTCCCAAAGATCCTTTCCAGATCCTCACTGAAAATCACCTCTCTGTCAAGTAACAGTTCTGCCAACTCTTTTAATCCTTTCATATTTTTTCTCAGGACATTTTTAGCTCTTTCGTAGGATTCTTCTATTATCAGTTTTACTTCCCGGTCTATCAGTTCAGCTGTTTTCTCGCTATAAGGTTTTGTAAACCCATAATCCGACTGGCCGGAAGAATCGTAGAAACTTATATTTCCAATCTTTTCGCTCATTCCAAAGAACGAAACCATAGCATAGGCCTGCTTGGTTATTTTCTCCAGATCGCTTAAGGCTCCTGTTGATATTTTGCCGAAAATAAGTTCTTCGGCTGCTCTTCCACCGAGAGCGTACGCCATTTCATCGAGTAATTGTTCCCGTGTAGTTATTTGTCTCTCTTCAGGGAGATACCAGGCAGCTCCGAGGGCTCTTCCACGCGGTATTATAGTTACTTTCACCAGTGGACTGGCATGTTCCAGAAGCCAGCTGACAGTTGCATGTCCGGCTTCATGATACGCAATTGTTTTCTTTTCACCCATAGAGATGATCTTGCTCTTTCTCTCAAGTCCACCTACTATGCGGTCAATAGCATCCAGGAAATCCTGCTTCTCAACCTGTTTTTTATTTTTTCGGGCTGCTATCAGGGCAGCCTCGTTGCACACATTGGCTATGTCGGCTCCAGAAAAACCTGGTGTCTGCTTGGCTAAAAAGGAAACATCAAAACTTTTATCCAGCTTAAGCGGACGCAGATGGACTTTAAAAATAGCTTCCCTTTCGGTAAGGTCGGGCAATTCAACATGTATCTGCCTGTCGAATCTTCCGGCTCTGAGAAGAGCTCTGTCAAGTACATCAGCTCTATTGGTAGCTGCAAGGATGATAACCCCTATGTTTGTCCCGAAGCCGTCCATTTCAGTAAGAAGCTGGTTAAGGGTGTTTTCCCGTTCGTCATTCGATCCAAAATTAACATTCCGTCCTCTTGCCCTTCCAACAGCATCTATTTCGTCAATAAAAACAATACAGGGAGCCTTTTCCTTTGCCTGCTTGAAAAGATCTCTGACCCTCGAAGCTCCAACTCCTACAAACATTTCTACAAAATCTGATCCTGAAATGGAAAAAAACGGAACATTGGCTTCTCCTGCTACAGCTTTGGCAAGAAGAGTCTTGCCGGTTCCGGGAG
>DAINPM010000098.1:2464-6921 GCA_036743455.1 Bacteroidales bacterium
ACATTGGCTTCTCCTGCTACAGCTTTGGCAAGAAGAGTCTTGCCGGTTCCGGGAGGACCAATAAGCAAGGCACCCTTAGGTATCTTTCCTCCTAATTGTGTATATTTTTTTGGATTCTTGAGGAAATCCACTATTTCCATCACCTCTGTTTTAGCTTCTTCCAAACCGGCAACATCATGAAAATTAATTTTCACATTGGTATCCTTATCAAATATCTGAGCCCTTGATTTTCCAACACTGAAAATACCGCCGGCCCCTCCTCCTGCTGCACCGCCAGCCATCCTCCTCATCATAAATAACCAGACAGCAATAAGCAGAATAGGAAGAATAAGCCAGCCCAGAATATCTGCAAAATAGTTCTTACGTGTCACATATTCAGGATAAATAAGTTGATCCTCCTCATATCCCTCGTCTCTCTGCGTCTCAAGAAAAAAAGGTTCAAAATTACTTATATCACCAATATTATACGTGTAATGAGGTTTAGATACCTGCAAACCCATACCTCCCCCCGGCTTGGGCAGGTTTTCATAACGGCCCGACTCTACAGCCTCCTGTGTCAGATATATCTCAGCAATTTCTTTATTTACCACAATGAGTTGGTCAATATCATGATGTGAAATCATATCTTTGACCATTCCTGTTGTAGCTTTCTGTGAAGAATTACCACTGAAGATAATTTCAAAAAGAATAATAGAAGCAGCCAGAATGGCAAAAATCCAATTGGTATTAAAGCGTGGCTTTACATTCTTACTGTTCTTCTTGTCTGTATCAGTTGTATTGTTGTTATTATTATTATTGTTGTTGTTCTCTGCCATAAAAAAAAACTTATGTGTTATTATCTTTCATCTCTTCAAAAACCGCATCAGCCCACAGCGACTCAAGATTGTAGAAATTCCTGTATTCCTGCAGAAATATGTGCACGATAACATCTCCATAATCAAGAAGAACCCAGTAACAATTTTCCAGTCCCTCTACATGCAGCGGTTTTTCACCTGTATCCTGTCTTACCGTATCTTCTACTGAATCACATATCGAATCTACCTGAGTTACAGAATTACCATTACATATAACAAAAAAATCGGCAATTCTGTTCTCGAACTTCCTCAAATCAATTTTAAGAACATTGTGTCCTTTCTTATTAAAAATTCCTTTTACAACACTTTCTAAAAGAACATTAATACCATCAGATCTCTTAATCATCAATAATTATCAGTTAGACATCAATTTGTAAAAGTACAAACTTTTATCTGTATTTTTGTACCCACAAATTAATTTTGCTTTCACAGCACCATAATCAAATACCAGGCCATTAAGTACGGGCAACAAAAAGCTGACAGATAATTATTTAGTAACCATGATAATAGGCTCCCAACTTCTATATTATGACACTCTGTCATCCACCAATACGACAGCTTTACAAATGATCATTGATGAAGAACCGGTTGAAGGAACGGTTGTGTATGCAGGTTATCAGACTGCAGGAAAGGGCTGTGGAAAAAACAACTGGGAAAGCGAAAGAAATAAAAACCTCACATTCAGCATAATACTATACCCACAATATATTTTGGCCGAAGAACAATTCATCCTTTCTGAATCATTATCTCTAGGGATATGCGATTTTATCAGCAGATATCTTCCCTCCTGTTCAATAAAATGGCCCAATGACATTTACACTGAAGACAAAAAAATAGCCGGCATATTAATTGAAAATTCTCTTCTTGGATCATCATTAAAAAGCTCTGTAGCCGGTATAGGACTGAATATCAACCAGACTGTTTTTTCTGACTCGATACCTGATCCGGTATCAATGAAACTCCTCACTGGAAAAGATTTTGATCTTAATATCATTTTGCAGGAACTTCTTTCCGATCTTGACAAAAGGTACAAACAGTTGCTTTACGGTGACAGAGAGATAATAAAACAGGAATATACATCCTCGTTATACCGATACGAAGAGTGGCATAACTATAAAAGTTCAGATCGTATTTTCAAAGGCCGGATTACAGGAATTTCAGATCAGGGACATCTTATAATGGAGGATCAGAAAGGGGATATAATAAAATACTCTTTTAAGGAAATTGCTTATTTACCCTGAAACCTGTTTTTCCATCCATCAAATTTCTCCATCTCGTCAATCAGCTTGTTAAGGAACTGTTTCAAAGGTTCTTCTGCCATCATCTTCAACATAGGGTTCATTGCTGCAGACAGAAAAACTTTTACTTCCGACTTTCCCTTTACGGATTCTTTAAGATCAAGATTAATAGAAAAATCGTTTACCTGTCTGGCGTAGCCTGAAAAGATCACATGGCCGGGGTTCAGTTTTTCACTTATCCTAAGGTTTATTTCTCCGAGCATGCCTGCGTTGAAGCTGCAGGAATCACGGTCAACCTTAATATCGCTGAATGAACCTGCCGGGATAAACTGTTTAAAATTACGTATGTCAGTTACAAAATCATATATATCTTCAACCGGACTGTTTAATATTCCCGGGCGACTTTCATATGTTGAAACAGCACTCATTATTTTCCTTTTATTAAATTATTAATCCACACCCCACACTGAGGGATCCCTCCTCCACTCCTTAAGAGTTTTAACATCTGCTTCACTAATGTATCCTGTCTGTAGTGCTGTTTCGATAAGCACTGAATAATTACTCAGAGTATTGAGTTTACAGTTCTCTGAAGCAAAGTTATCTGAAGCTTTTTTAAATTCATAGGTAAAAATTGCTGCCATACCCAATACTTCGCAACCAGCTTCTTTAAGTGCTTTAACAGCACTCAGGCTGCTTCCTCCGGTAGAAATGAGATCTTCAATGACTACAACTTTTTGTCCTTTCTCAAAATAACCTTCTATCTGATTACCAAGACCATGCTCTTTCACTCCTGATCTCACATAGATAAAGGGCAGATTCATTCTGTCGGCGACAAGTGCTCCGTGAGCTATTGCGCCTGTTGCCACTCCGGCAATAACTTCAGCAAAAGGATAAAGTGTGTTTATATGTGATACAAATGAATCACGTATATAAGACCTTACATCCGGAAATGACAAGGTTTTACGGTTATCACAATAGATAGGTGATTTCCAGCCTGAAGCCCATGTAAAAGGATTTGATGGTTGCAATTTAATTGCGTTAATTTGTAATAAATATTCGGCTATTTTTTTTTCGCTAGTCATCATAAGCTATGTATAAAGTATATTTTGGAAACAGATTCATCCTCTTCAGTTCTGAACCTGACCGGCTACAAAAATACGGCTTATTCCATAAATTTCATGATACAAAAGAATTTTACAGAATAATAACTGAATTTCAGTCAGATCCAGTAATCAATTCCATTAATATATATGGTACGAATATAAAGCATATCTGGAAAATATTCAGGATCTATTTCACGGAAGTATTTGCTGCAGGAGGACTTGTAAGACATAGTTCAGGACGTTTCCTTTTCATTGAAAAAAACGGGATGATTGATTTTCCAAAAGGACATATTGATCCCGGAGAAAAACCGGAAGAATGTGCATTGAGGGAGGTAAGTGAAGAATGTGGTATAGAGGGTCAACGGATCATTAAGGCTCTTGACCCGGTTTATCATACATATAATAAAAAAGGTATCTCATATCTGAAAAAAACTGACTGGTTTCTTATGGATTATAGTGGGGAAATGGTCACCCATCCACAGCTCAGTGAGGGCATAACAAACGTTCAATGGCTTTCCCCGGATGAGATATCGCGCATAAAGGACAGGGCCTGGTTGTCACTTGCAGATATGATCAACTCATATACCCTCAGGCCTTAATCTTCTATCCCCTTATATTCTTGAAGGTTGATGACTGCAGGAACAAATTTCGATGCATCTGCCCCGCTTCTTATAATATCACGTACAATAGTGGAGTTAATTGATGCATGTTCCGGCACAGTAAGCAGGAACACTGACTCAATCTCTTCTATCAATGCTTTGTTTACCTGGGCAATAGCTCTTTCAAATTCAAAATCGGCAGCAGTACGCAAGCCTCTTAGAATGTATTTCGCCCCGTTTTTCACACAATAATCAACAGTCAGTCCTTCATAATGATCAATTTTTATTCTTGGTTCATGACTGAAGACTTTAGATATCATTTTCTTCCTGGTCTCAAGCGTATAGTAATTCTTTTTCAATGCATTAGCTCCAACAGCTATTATTATCTCGTCAAAAAGCACCAGGGCTCTGTTGACAATACCCTCGTGACCTATTGTAAAAGGATCGAAAGACCCGGGGAATACTGCGATTTTCTTCATTCGAATGTTATTTTCTTTGCATTGGTTACTTTTTGTTTTAAAAGAGCGAGATCCAGAACCTGCATTATAGTGTCGACGTAATGGAATTTCAGCTTTCTGATATAGATTTCTTTAATATCTTCCACATCTTTTCTGTTTTCCGATGACAGTATAATATCTCGTATACTGGCCCTTTTAGCTGCCA
>DAINPM010000099.1:0-6835 GCA_036743455.1 Bacteroidales bacterium
ATACCAACGTCTGGAGCAATATGAAGAAGCTCTTGAGAATATAGCATTCAATGCCCCCGAAGATGCGGTACAGAAAGCGCTGGAATTCGATCAGTATATCCCGAAATATTTCCTCGAGTTTGAAACTAAAGAAAGTAACACACTGGTCAACACCGAAGCAATGAAAGACCCGTGGAACTACAGGCTAAAGGTCTGGGACGGATTTACATACGATACGGAAAAGGCTGTTGACCTGGTTGAAACATTTAACTACCTTATTGGCCTACACATGCAAAAATGTATAACCAAAGAGATCAACGGCAGGATGTATCAATTCATTTACGGTAACAATAATGCGAATAAGCAGATTCTGGTTATCTGGCGAAATGTGAAAGGCTGGACACCGGATGATTACACTGCTGATAGCCTGGCAGTGAAAAAGGAGCTGGCAAATTACAAATATGACCTGCTTTATATTAATGATCAGGCACATATTGATGGCTATCAGCCGATTGAAGAAGTATTTAAAAATAAAATGCTTAATTAATGGCTCTCGCTATTAACATAAATGAACTTATTCACGGAAGGGTGATTGAATGGGAACGTCTCGAATTTAAACGTGGCTGGAATCCTGAAGATGTTATCCATTCGCTCAGCGCTTTTGCAAATGATATAAATAACTGGGGTGGAGGATATATTGTTCTTGGAATTGAAGAAAATAACGGACGGCCTGTATTACCTCCCGCCGGTCTAAATCCGGACCAGATAGACAGGATTCAGGGCGAAATAACAGGTCTTTGCCGTAATATGCAGCCCAATTACATGCCAATTATACAGCCATATTGGTTTCAGGAAAAACATATACTGGTCATATATGCACCTGCAGGCGATATGCGACCATATTCAGCTCCCGAAAGTCTTGGTGAACGGGGCATACAAAACAGATTTTTCTATATCAGGAGGGGTTCAAGAACTATCAGGGCACAGGGAGAAGATCTGAGAAGGCTGCAGGAATTGACAGCACGCATTCCCTTCGATGACCGGATTAATCAGAATGCCCGTATTGACGATCTTGATCTCGGACTAATACGTGATTTTCTGCATGAAATCAAAAGTGATCTTGCTGAAGAGAGCACAATGATGCCTTTCTCTGATCTATGCAGACACATGAATATTGCACGAGGTCCGGAAGAAGCTTTTCGTCCGGTGAATGCAGGTCTTATGTTTTTCTCAAAAGAACCTCACCGTTTTTTTGAAAGAGCCTGGATTGAACTGGTACTAAGGAAAGATGAGGCAGGGAAAGATTTTTCCGAAAAATACTTTAAAGGACCCCTGCATATTCAATTGCGTGATGCATTGGATTACATCAGGAACAATATTATTGCTGAAAAAGTAAAAAAGATTTCAGGACGTGCTGAATCTCAGCGTTTTTATAATTTCCCCTATGATGCAATTGAAGAATCATTGGCAAATGCTGTATTTCATAAAAGTTATGAAATTGGTAAACCAATTGAGGTTCAGATATGGCCGGACCGTATTGAAATATTAAGTTTCCCCGGCCCTGTTCCACCTGTTACTGCGAAAATTTTGGCTGAAAACAGGAGAATAGTGGCACGTGATTACAGGAACAGGAGGGTGGGAGATTTTTTGAAAGAGCTTCATTTGACTGAAGGTCGTGGTACCGGATTTCCAACTATTTATAAAGCACTGGAAGACAATGCTTCTCCCCCTCCGGTTATGGAAACAGACGAACAATGTACCTATTTTCTCACGGTACTTAAAGCCAATACTGATTTTATAAGACAGATTGATCCCAACCAGAATAGTAACCAAGAAGGTAACTATGTTAGTGACCAGGAAGGTGTCGAAGAAAGTGCCAGAGAAAATGTCAAAGAAAGTGACCAAGTAAGTGACCAAGAAAGTGACCAAGTAAGTGATGAAGTAAAAGTAGTTTTAACATATTGCAAATCATCTAAATCCCGAAAAGAAATACTTGCCAGAATCGGACTGGCAAATCATACTACTAATTATAAAAGACATATTGTACCATTACTTGAAAAACAATGGCTAAAAATGACTATTGCAGAAAACCCGAAACACAGGAATCAAAAATATGTTACGACAGAATCAGGGGAAAAAATGTTGGGAAAATAAATGGAACTAAGTAAGCAACTGATATTATTTCGGTATATCCTCAGGCAGTTTGGTTATGAGGAATTTGAAGTTCTGAGGGAGGAGTTCAATAACAAAGAGCAGGGAGTAAGTGCAACAGGATATACTTATTTTGCCAGCCTGCTGATAAGCAATTCCGATAAACTTATTGATGACCGGGCAATACAGGGGTATGACGAAGCTGTTCAGTTATATGAGAAGAGACTCAGGGAAAACCGGGCAGAACCATTCTTTTCTTTCAAATACTATCAGTGGTTTGCACTTCTGTTTACTGAATATTTCTTTGACAAATATCACAATAACAAAGATCTGCTGATTAATGCCCTGAATGAATATCTGGAAGCTGACAGTAATTTCAGGGAAGTTGAAAAATTTACTGAAAATGATCTTAAAAAACTGGCATACTGGATGGCTACCGGGTGTGGTAAGACGTTACTGATGCACTGTAATTACTGGCAAATAACGCGATACAACAAGAACTGGGAGAACATAATTCTTATAACACCCAATGAAGGATTGAGCCGGCAGCATTACGAAAGCCTTACTGAAAGCGGAATCCCGGCAAAACTGTACTCCGGTAGCGAAGAAAGCCTTAAAACAAAGGAGGGTGAAATTCTTATTCTTGAAATAACAAAACTTGTTAAAAATAAAGAAGGTGAAGGCATAAGTGTAGATGTTGACTATTTCTCGGAATCGCGAAATCTCGTTTTTATAGATGAAGGGCATAAAGGCAGTAAGTCGGAAGAACAGACCTGGAAATCTCTGCGGGAATACCTTACAAGAGGGAAAGATTCTTTTACATTTGAGTACTCTGCAACTTTCGGCCAGGTTATAACAGGAAAAAATAAGTTCCTGCTGAATGAATACGCAAAGTCTATAATATTTGATTATTCGTACCGGCATTTTTATACTGACGGCTACGGTAAAGATTTTTCTGTTCTGAATATTGACGTTAAGAATGAATACAGTGAAGATCAGAACTGGTTGTTATTGTCAGCAAGTCTTCTGGGATATTACGAACAGCTTGAATTATTTGACAGATATCATGATAAACTGAGAGAATACAATATTGAGAAACCACTATGGGTTTTTGTTGGAAGCCGTGTTATCAGTTCAGGGTCTAACTCGCTTACTGCAGATGACAAATTAAGCATCTCAGACGTAACCAGGATTATCGGGTTTTTCAAAAAAGTATTAACCGAACCTGCACGGCTCCAGCTTACTATTGATGATATTCTTGCTGAAAACACAGGATTCAGAGACACTAACGGAGATGATATTTTTAAACACAGGTTTGAATACCTGCGAAGTGAAAAGCCACGGGCTGAAATTGTTCTCGGAAAAGTATTTTGCGGAATAGGAAATATTGAAGCATGGCAGATAAAACAGGCGGAAGGAGAAATCGGCTTAAAAACCAGGACAAGTGAGAATTATTTTGCAGTGATTAATATTGGAGATGTACCAAAATATGCCAAAACTCTTGAAGCTGATACAGGCGGCGATTTAGCTATTCAGGATGACGCATTTACAAGGTCTCTCTTTCAGTCAATTTCAGGATCTGACTCCTCAATTAAAATTCTGATCGGGTCGAAGAAGTTTATCGAAGGTTGGAATTCCTGGAGGGTTTCCAGCATGGGTCTGATGAATATGGGGAAAAGTGAAGGGGCACAGATCATTCAGCTTTTCGGCCGTGGTGTAAGACTGAAAGGGAAAGAATTATCCCTGAAAAGAGAAGAAAAGGCAACTGACTATTATATAAGGGCCTTACAAACAATTTTTATAATGGGGCTTAATGCTTCCTATATGAACCGGTTTTTATCCGAAATTGAGAAGGAAGTGCCTGACTATTCCGATTTTCCGATCGAGATCCGGATGAATAATGAAGAAAAATGGAACGGTAAATTACTTTCTTTCAAAAAGGACCGGGAGAATGAATTTAAATCATGTTTAATTGCTCTTTCTTTTAGTCCTGAAATAGCTAAGAGAATTACGGTTGATCTCCGTAACAGAATCATGGTTGTAGAAAGTGGATTTAATAATCAGCTGACAGAAGATACAGAGAGCTATTCAGAAAATTTCCTTCATACCTATTCAGGCTTCATTGACTTTGAAAATATACTACTTGAGGCAAACAGGTATAAACTTCTGAAAGGCTATAGTAACCTGTTGATCTTCAGGGAGACATTGGAACAAATCATAAAGGAAGGGAACGTAACAGTTTACAGTCACAAAGGGCAGTTCGGATTAGAAGATGCCATTTCGGGTAGAATTCAAGGAGTTGCATTAAACATAATAAAAGAATACATCCATAAATTTTACGCTGACAAAGAAAAGAGGTTCCTTTCAGAATTTCTGACCTATGATATGCTGGACTCTGAAACGCATAATGAATTATTTCCTTCAAACCATAAGATGATCGTAAGGGTTCCCAAAAGGCATGAATCAATCATAAAGGAGCTGAAAGACAACATTTGTGAGGTTTATAATAAGGATAACAAGGTTCTGCCTTCACTTCATTTTGATAAACATTTATATTCCCCCATTGCGGTAATTGCAGAGGGGAAAAAATATCGGGAAATAAAAATAGTACCCCCAAGACTTAACGAAGGGGAAACAACTTTTATAAAACACTTACGCGAATTCGTCACTGAATCCGGTATCTTTAACAGCAGGGAAGTTTTTATTCTCAGAAATCTTTCATTGAAAGGTTTTGGATTTTTCATGGAAAGCTCTTCATTTTATCCTGATTTTATTATCTGGGTAGTTGATAGTGTTACCCAATATATTTATTTTCTTGATCCAAAGGGTATTATGCTTGGAGAAACGAACTTCAATAACCCCAAAGTATTATGGTGCAGGAATGATGTGAAAGAGCTGGAACAAAAGATCCATGCGGATTTAGCAAATAATAATTCTGGTATCATGGTAAATATCTCCGCTTATATCTTGTCAATTACTCCCTTCGAGAAAGTGACGAAAATATGGAGTGACGGAGGGGTGACAAGAGAAGATTTTTCCCGGAACAGGATATTATTTATTGAGACCGATAAAGGATATCTCAAAGAGATCTTCTCAAATCTTCCTGCAATCGATTAGTATGTTAAGTACTGTTTAAAATTAATAAATTTACACCTGACCAGTAACCTTAATTCAGGGTAGTATTATATTATACCGGATCATTTCTAATGAGTATACAATTAAAAAACTTGTAAATTTGACCCGTTAATCAAAATAGTCAAGTATAATGTCGGAAATTAACGTAAGAAATCTGATTATAAAATCAGCTACTAAATACTTTTCAAAATTCGGTTTCCATAAAACAACAATGGATGAGATTGCCAAACACATCCATAAAGCCAAAGGGGTATTATATTATTATTTTAAAGGGAAGGAAGAGCTTTTTAATGAAGTACTAAAGCAGGAGTTAAACGCTGTTAAGATAGAGTTAAAGAAAATTGTTGATGCTGAAAATGATTCCCTTATTACTCTCAAGGAATACACCCTGACAAGGTTGAGGTTGTTACATAAAGCTGTCAACTATCACGAAACACTTAAGGCTGATTTTTTCGAAAAATATCTATTTGTGAAGGATGTTCGTGAAGATTTTACTGAATTTGAAAGGGAGCAATTGACAATAATACTTGAAAGGGGGAAAACAGAGGGTTATCTTGATTTCAGAAACATAAATTCGACCATAAGTATATTCATGATGGTCATTAATGGGATTGAAATGCCATTATATCTTCAGGAAAAATATTCAGAATATGAGAGCACTATTGATGAGCTATCATCAATGATTGTCAATAGTTTAAGAACACAAAGGAAATAATCGTAAATTTTTTTTGTTAAAATTTGAACAAAAAACATTTTTAGTTAAAATCTATTTTTAATTTTGAACTGACTTTAAAACAATAATAGTCAATATTTAATATATGGAACGATTTGCACAGAAAATCCTCAAAAACAGATGGATAATTATACTAAGTGTAATTGGTATAACAGTATTCTTTGGTCTTCAGACCAGATTCTTAAAAATCAATTCTGATATAATCAGTTCATTACCGGATGATGACCCGGCTGCCTTGATGTTTAAAAATATTGGCAACCAGTTTGGCGGTAATGAAATGGGCATGATAGTTCTTGAATCAGACAATATTTTTAAAGCTGATTTGCTACAGCACGTTAAACAAATTACAGACAGTCTGAAAATTACTCATGGCGTTTCTACTGTCACAAGCCTGACTAACATACTTGATATCAAAAGCACTGAAGAAGGAATTGAAATCGGAAAACTTGTTGACGAGTATGACATGCCGGTTGAGCAGTCCCGGTTAGACAGCCTGAAAACCTATATCTACTCAAAGGAGATGTATAAAGGAGCAATCGTATCAGAGGATGGAACAGCAACGGTTATAATGTTCACTTTAATTCCTGATACTGATAAACAGGCAGTTGCCAATGAGATCAAGAACAAGGTTGAAAGACTGGATTTACCTGAAACAGTCTATTTTGGCGGACTGCCATTTATGATGAATGATGTATCTAAATTAATTGTATCAGATATAGTATGGCTTCTGCCTATAGTTTTCATAGTTATTGCGCTTATTTTATATATAAGTTTCAGATCTATCAGAGGCTTACTGATGCCACTCCTTACTGCCGGGATTGCCGTTATATGGACTGT
>DAINPM010000100.1:0-6421 GCA_036743455.1 Bacteroidales bacterium
GCAGAACCTTACTGATAGTATCCTGGTCCTGCGAATAAAGATTTGCTGTGACGGACAGTATGATCAAAATTGATATAGACGAGACTAACGGTATCTTGTAAAATTTCTTTGATATTTTGTTTTTTCCTGTATGTTTTATTGAGTGAAAGAGAAAAAATCTCTTATTCCCTGTCTAATTTTTGATACAACGGACGGAATAACCATATTCTTTCAGGCTTGCATCTCCCCGGCCTATTTGTGTGCCGCTGTAATACAGAGACCGGTCCAGGGCTCTGGTGGATGAGATACTGTTACTCCACCATTTGCCGTAACGTCCGGTACCGCTGAATGATCCCATGTATAAGAATCCACCGGGCAGGGCTTCAAAACCGCTTGAGCCAAAAGCCGTGTTATTTTTCAGTGTGCCGGGATCCCATAATGAAGAATTTCCTGCCAGCTGGCTTCCTTCATCAGTACCTCTGTACCCTATTTTATCAGCTTCTTCCTGGCTCATGCCCAGATTCATTTCCAGTGTCTTCCAGTCATCATCTGTAGGCAGATGCCAGCCTGTCGGACAGGCTGCTGATGCAGCCGGCCAGTTGTACAAGACACCATAATCTTCATAATTATCAGTGGCTTTTGCATCATCAACGCTGGTTCCGTCATAAGCCTCAACATAGTAACGGGGATCAGTACCTGATTCATCGGATGGTTGATTAACCGATGGCAGGTATGCAAGGTTTTCAGCCATCCATGTCTGCGTTCCTATTTTGATCCACTTATACTGTTTACTATCCCTGTTATCGGTAAAGGTATTATTGTCTTCCTCCTGTTGAGGGTCCTCTTCCTCCGGATCAGACTTTTCGCAACTGACGACCATTGTAATTGTAAGAAATAAAAAGAAAAATAGCTTTATTAGTTTTGTTAGTTTCATTGGTTTGGAGTTTATTATTTAACACAAATGCAGAAAAATAGATTCTTTAATATTTTATCGTTTTGTTTCTTAATTATACACTTTAAATCATGTTATTATGTGAGATATTTGATAAATTAAAATTATAGTCGTTTTCATTATTATTTTATTGTTGATTAGAGAGATAATATTATTGATTTTGAGAGTTCCCTGTATTTTCTGTAGTGGATTTCTTTGTTTTTGCTTTTATTCCGCTAAAAAGGATCAGAATTCCCATTAAGGGAAATATCCCCAGGATAAGGGCCAGCAGTATATCGTTTTTCTGTATGCCCGGTCTTAGTGCAGATGAAGAAGGTACTTCAGGATCATAGTAAACATCAACGCTTTTTCTTACAGGATATTCGGACTGAATACGTTTTGCCGGAGAGATGCTGCCAGTAAAAGGAGGATCTCCGACAGTTACTTTTGAGGAAGAATAATCCTTGCCATCAACATTGTATTTGTATACTATATCCGGAAGGTATTGTGTTTTCCCGTCCTTTCTGTAAGTTTCCAATTCAGAGCGGGTTATTTCGCCGGGTACCGAGGGCCATGCCCTGGAAGCACATGAATATTTAAGAGGGGGAAGACCCCACATGAAGAAGACAAAACCTCCGATCAGGATAAACAATAATCCCAGGACAATGGGATTGGCCTTGCCGGGTTTCCTGGTACTCGTAGTCCCGATTCTCATATAAATAGTTTTAGGTTAATAAATTAAATATTGTATATCTATTATCCCGGGAGCATTTTAATTAGCACCTCCGGCTTTCAGTATTTTAATAATACCCTCATACTCATTTGATTGGGCAAGGGAAAGGGCTGTCTTCCCATCAGCTGTTTTTGCATTCACATCCGCCCCGTTTTTAATAAGAAAGGTTACCAGCTCTTCGTTACCATTGCTGACAGCATAGTGGATAGGTGTCCATCCTTGTACATCTCCCGAAGTGGCTGCTTCATTTACATCGCCCCCTTTTGAAAGAATGAATTCTGCAAATTCCATATCGACAACTCCCATAAGGATGCCGAAAATGACACTGGTAAATATTCCTCTTCCGTCATCTCGCCGTGCATTTATATCAGCCCCTTTATCCAGAAGTAGCCTGGTAATTTTTTCAGAGCTTTCTGCTGCGTCAAGAATTGCCGTAGTTCCATCTTTGGCAGATATATTGACATCTGCACCGGCATTGATAAGGAATTCGGCCACCTCATCATAGGGAGACCTGTTGCTGTATGTGGAGGCCCACATCAGCGCCGTATACCCGTTTTCGCTCTGCCTGTTGATATCGGCACCTTCAGCCAGTGCCTTTTTTATTCCTTCAATATCTGCCTGTATGGTGGCACTGTAGAGAGGATCCTGCCCAAAGTCTTCCTGGGCAGAAAGAGGTGTTGATATAAAGAAAAAGGTCAGTATTGCAAGCATTGTTGTAATACTATTGTTGAATGTCTTAGGTTTCATCGGATTATAGGTTTAATTATTTGCTAAGTGTTAAAGTGCAGTTTTGAAGATTTATAACAGGTGGGCATCCGAAGGATGATGGTTTTCCGTTGGGTGAGTCTTCTTTTCCGGCAAAAGATGCAACAATGGTTCCTGATCCGTCTTTGCCTGTACTCATATTACCTTTCAGATGTACCTGCAATGGAAGTGCGATAGTCATCTTTTCAGACCAGGTGTTATCTCTTTTTTCCTGATCTGAACTGATGAATTCCCTGATTGTTACATCACTTGACCCCGGAGCCAACAGTTGAATAAGTACTTCAATCTCCAGACCGCCACCCTGGTCCTGTTTATTCATTGATTCAACTTCCTGTACTATTTTATTCAGATCGCCTTCCAGAATAAGTTTCTGCATCTTCTCCTGAATTGCTTTAGGATCATTTCCGATTTTTTTTTGTATGATCAGTCCGCCCAGGCAATCTTCTGTAACAGAGAAAGAGTCGTCACAATTTATAGTTTTGAGTTTATGGTATTCTTTTCGTGTTTCTTCTTGTCTTAAAGAGTATTTGACATCTATATTCCCATTGGCTGTTATACCTGATATTCTTGCAACCATTCCTTTACCGAAATCAATTTCTTCAACTTTCAGATTGAGGCTTATATTTTGTTCACGGTTTTCAGTCTCATGAACTGTCCCATCGTTATAGGTACAGTCAAACTGGTTTGTATACTCGATTTTAATAGTTCCATTCCATACTCCGGCTACAGGTGAGGTGTTATCAGTGCAATCTGGCTGGCTAACTTCATGAATGCCACCATCAGAGAAATTTTCTGTGTAACTCATTTTTGGAGTATCACTTGATGGTCTCATGGTGATATTCATGCAACTTATAATCAACAGAGATGTAAATATTGCTAACTTTTTCATAATTTTTAAATTGTTTGGTATAACGTATTTGAACCGTATCACAATTGATTTCTCACTGATTCCTGATTATAGTTTGTCCAGATCAATTATCTCCCATTCAATGCTTTCAAGGGGAGGCCCCAGCCTGGGTTCATAAGTTTTTACGTAATCTTCCGGTTTAGGCCGGTTATCGTCAAAACGTGACTGATCTTTCGGATTCACTGTAATTATCGGATTATCTTCAACCTTAACTAAATGAGATGTTCTTTCTGTTGGGTTTTCCGGATCCCTTGGATCCTCTACCGGACGATCGATATAAGACTTAACATAAGCATAACTTATCGTATAACGCCACCGGAATGTACCCATCCCGGGAACTGAGGACACCGTCTGGAAGGTTTGATCTTCATATAAATAGCCTGATATATATTCCAGGGTTTTTCCGGTATGTGGTGAGTCAGGGATCTTTGTAGGAACAATATTTTTGAGCATATCATATCTGACGTCATCATTTTCAGGGTCTGAAGTTTCAATATCCCAGTTAAGATCTCCGTTCCAGGTTTCTTTCAGAGCAAGGTTCATTACAGGTATTACACTGCCATCTTTCTGTTCCAGATAACGTGTCTTTCCCTGGAGGTTAACACTTATTTGGGAATCATAATTGATCTTATTGACCTGAAAAGATCCTGCACTGATATTACCTCTTCCTGAGACTTTAAGATTCCCGCTTCCTGTCAGTGTAGATGCTAAATCAATATACTCCTTGCCATATAATCTAACCTTTACAGCAAAATTCTCCTCATATTTAACAGGAATTCTGCCCGTTACGGATATTTTATAATTAACCATCGGATTGCTGTAGTTAAACTGGTGATCTATGGTCAGGTGGCATTTAATATAATCACTTTGGAAAGAAACTAGTCCGGCAAGGAAGTGCTCTGAATTTAATATATTTTCAAGTATTGTATATGCAGGTTTTTCGTTGATGGATATCGTGTTCTCTGGTTGTTTTATTTCCTTAGGACCGAAAAACAGGAACAGACTTAGCAAGATCGGCAGATATATTTTCATTGTTTCATATATTTGAAGGTTAAGGCATAATTTTCGGCATATCCATTACCTGATACCCGTCAGGTATTTCAAAACTATCAGTATCTGGTTTCCATGTCTCAAGATCTGTCAGTTCCATTGTTGAGCCATCGGGTGATCCGTCAATATAGTTGACGAGTTTCATCGGGAAGGTGTATTTTTCGGAAGTCCAGACAGTAAACATTTTCTGGTTGGGATTTTCTTTATTCCAGAGTCCTGACCGGGTACATTTAATGCCATTTATAGTTTCCTCCCCTTCAACTTTCAGAGTTCCCTGGTCCAGGAAATGCTGATATGAAGCTACAGGATCGTTACCCATGCTCATGGGATTACTGGAGGGACCTTTCATTGCCATTTTTTGTTGCGGCATGAGTATCACAATCTCCGGAGAGCCCTGTTTGACTATTATCACACCTTTCTGTCCGTTTTCGTTAAATTCGTAACGATAACCGGCATCAGCTGAATATAAGGTGAAGACACGTTCCTGCCCCGTACTGGCAAAGTGCATTTTACCTTTGAACTGAGCTGTTACAGGTAATGAAAGCAGGCAGATTGCAAAGAGAATAAATAGTTTCTTCATAAGTTTATTTTTAATGCTTGTTTCTTTTTTACATTAATTTGATTTTGCGAATTTGCTTCGCACTTTCGCCCGGCGCCAGGCAGAGCCTCAAGCAAGCTATATTCTGGCTCACTTTTTCACGAATTCCACCCTGCGGTTTTCTGCTTTGCCTTCAGGGCTATTGTTAGTGTTGATCGGCATTGATTCGCCAAATCCTTTGGAGGATAACCGGTCTGCGGATATACCCATAGATATGAGTTGATTTTTGACAGTTTCAGCTCTGTCCTCAGAAAGTGTCTGGTTCATATCAGCATCGCCGTCACTGTCAGTATGTCCCTCTACGCTAAAGCTGATATCCGGATGCTCTTTCATCAGGCTTGCAATCTCGTTGATTACGCCCATAGACTCAGGTTTAAGTGTAGCCTTGTTCACATCAAAACGGATGCCGTTGGCAATGATCTTGCCGTCCTGCATAAAACGGTCATAGTATTTTACTCCACCTTCGGCTATTCTAATGTTCTTTATGTAATAATGGCTTTTATCACTAGAATGTAATGCACGAATTGATATGCCGGTGGGATTAAAACTGAGATGGGGTATGTTTATCAACCTTGTCTCATTGAGATAGGCTTTCAACTGCCCTTTCGTATAGGCGACAGCCACATGAGCCCATTGATTGTTCACTTTCTCTCCTCCGGGTAGTTTACTTGAGGCAGGACTAAACTCCATTCCGTCACCCCACACATCGAGATAGGTTCTCCCTTTAGGAGAACTCTGATTCTTCATGTCATAGAGATAAACCGAAATAGCGTCATGAGGGATCCAGGTATCGAACTCTACTGTAAAGATATCAGGAAGATAATCTGACTGAGGCTCTTTCATGTAAGGGATTATTGTGGAGCCATACTCCCTGAACATAATGATATTTTCACCGTCAAGGGCAGCTACCTCAATATTCCCGTCATGCAGGTCCCATCGTGAAGGAAACTCTCCGTTTTCCTCGCCTGCCAGATTATCTTCAAAGATAACATTGTCGCCCGGGACAAAATCATATTTAGCCCAGTTTAGCGTAAGAGCCTCGGCTGTGGTTTTCCCCCCGGTGGTTCCGGCAGCATTGCCTGCAGTCCCGGACTGGTTCTGTCCGGCACCAGGGTCAGCTCCCTGTTGTTGAGCGGCAGCTGTGCTGTCTTCTTTTGTGAAGATGCATTTGATGCCTTTTTCCAGCTCATCAAATCCTTTTCTGACAGCTTTGTCTGTCTTTCCGTTGGCACGCCTGTTGGCTTCCCTGTTAATTCTTTCTTTCAGGTTTATCCTGACCTGACAGTCAGCAGATATAGTTGAAAATAATAGAAAAGAAAGAATGACTGTAATAACTGTTGCTGTTTTCATGGTTCTGTTATTTTTCTAATAAAATTACGGCTTGTAATAATTATGTCACAGAACGGATTAGTATCCGCCAGCAAAAAATTAGTAAATGGCAGGAAAATTATAGTATCA
>DAINPM010000101.1:0-1671 GCA_036743455.1 Bacteroidales bacterium
TTTGACTGATCATTTACCTTTATCATCTTATCTTCAACTTTGTCAAGTATCTGATTAATGACATCCGAATCCACGTTACCCTTATAAAAAAGAATAACATTATTATTCGACTGGTCTGGTAAATAACTCTCTATATTAAAGCCCATTTAAGCTTTTTTTTGGGTATGGATTTTTTTACAAAACAAATATAATAAAAATGTGAAGTTATCAAATTATAACCTTACTACATATAGGTTTATCCTAAAAGGGTGGTTTTTTTGATGAATCAGCGGTATTATTATGACAAACAACAAAAATGCTATGACCGCCTGTCAGACAGGTTTTTCTTTGTTCCTTCATATAATTCGAATCCGGCCAGAATACATTGCAAAGAACCGTTAAAAAGTACAAATTTTGCACATGGTTTAAGACCTATATCATTGATAAATTCTTTACCATAGGTAATGATCCACGCCTTATAATTGGTAAAATTATGTTTCAGTGTAGAGCCGATCATATTGTAAAGGCTGTGTATCTCCGGGGAGCTTAACCTTTTCCCGTAGGGAGGGTTAGAGACAAGACATCCCTGATTGCCCGGAGGTCTAACATCCTTAAAATCTGCAACATTAAGAGACACAATATCACTAAGACCTGCACTTTTAAGGTTGGCTGCTGCTATTCTGACTGCAGTTTTCGATATATCGCTTCCATAGATATGTATAGATGATGGTGTTATTTTGTTATCCGATTCATCCTTAACTTTTATAAAAATATCCTCATCAAAATCTTTCCATTTTTTAAAACCAAAAGAGCTTCGGAAAAAACCCGGAGGTATTTTTTTTGCTATTAATCCGGCTTCAGTGATCAGTGTACCTGAACCACACATAGGATCAATAAGATCGACGGAAGCATTCCATTCTGCCAGCATTAGTATTCCTGCTGCCAGGACCTCATTCATGGGTGCCTTCCCCTGTTCCACTCGGTAACCGCGCTGAAATAAGGGGCTTGCTGAAGAATCCAGTGAGACAGTTACTTTTGAATTGCTGATGTGAAGATTAATAAGAATGTCAGGGTTGTGTGTATCCACATCCGGTCTTTTTCCTGTTTTTTTCCTGAAATAATCTGCTATTGCGTCTTTTAGTACAAGGGCAGGAAATGCAGTATGTCCGAATAGTTTTGAGTTGACAACCGGAACAATGGAAAAAGTCATACCGGGGTCCAAAAATTCTGACCAGCGTACACGTGAAGCCCCATAATAGAGGTCATCCTTTGATCCTATAGAGAAAGTAGCGACAGGAAGTAAAACAGACACAGCTGTTCTGGCACAATAATTCACCCGGTACATCAACTCTTTGTTTCCGGCAAAATATACCGCCCTGTTAGCAGGCCGGACATCAGAAGCCCCCAGCTCCCTCAATTCCATAGAGAGAACGTTTTCAAGCCCGTATAAGGTCTTTGCTACGAATGTTTCCATAAATGGGTAAAAGTAGTTATTTGGCCTGACATTTATATTTTGCTATTTTGCAAAAGTTAATTATAACAATGGCAATCAACAATAATAATAATGAAAAAACTTAATATTGTACCCCTTACCCTGTCATTTATTATACTAATGACAATAACATCCTGTGAAAAAGACAGTCCCCTGATCAATGCCTTAACAGGAGAATGGGAAATACAGGAATTAACTGT
>DAINPM010000101.1:1771-6272 GCA_036743455.1 Bacteroidales bacterium
CTTACAGGAAACAGGATTGGCTGATAACGGTCAGTCAATTGCGACCATTGCCTTCTGCCTGTTTCCAAGTGTATTATTGTATGTTTGAGTATCATTCAGTATTTCGAGTGCTTTTTTTATTACCATATCGTTTTCATTAATTATTCTATAATACTCATTTGTCTGCCATATATTACTGGCAATAAGAGCTTTAAGTATTAACAGAATCTCATCCTTTGATTTATTATACTGACTTTCAACAAATTTAACACCCAGTTCTTCTCCTCTCTTTATGAATGAACTTATTTCATCTCCGGATAAATAAAAGTTGTTATAGAAATCTTCAAAATGTGGATACTCTTCCAATATTTTTTTTCTGTTTTCATCAGTGTATTCCAGTATAAATGATCTGAAAACATCTCTGCGAACCAGGGCTCTGTAATAATCTGAATTATTTGATGTATCGACAGCCATGAAAACATCGGGCATAATGCCCCCTCCCCCATAGACTGTTCTTTTATTTACAAGAGTAGTATATTTCAATGAATCGGGAAACTGAATACTATCCTGTGATATCATTTCACCGCTTGAATATCTCTTATAGAAATCACTTATATACTTCTCATAACCTTCACTGTAGGACTGTTGTATAGATCGACCTGTAGGAGTGAAATAACGGGCAATAGTAAGACGAATCATAGAACCATCAGTCAGATAAAAAGGATTTTGAACCAGGCCTTTTCCGAATGTTCTTCTTCCAATTATCACACCGCGGTCCCAATCCTGCATTGCACCTGCAAAGATCTCACTGGCCGAAGCTGAACCTTCATCTGTCAGCACCACAAGTCTGGTTGCAGAAAGATCGCCTGATCCTGAGGATTTGTAATCTCTCCGGGGATACTTTCTGCCGATAAGATAGACCAATAGTTTCTCCTCTGAAAAGAAGTGATTAGCCAGGTCAATTGCTGCTGCCATTATACCGCCGCCGTTATTACGGAGGTCAATGATCAGATTTTGCATATTGTTCTGATGGAGATTCTCAAGGGCATTTTGAAATTCCTCATCTGTGGTAGCAGCAAATTTGTTCAGCCTCACATAAGCGGTTGTCGGGTTCAGCATATAGGCTGCATCCAGACTGTTAATAGGTATTTTATCGCGAATTATTGTAAACTCAAGGCCTTCTTTTTCTCCCTTTCTTATTACTGTTATGTTCACGACAGTTCCTTTAGGGCCCATCAAACGGCTTCTGACACCGGAAGTTGAGATATCTTTTCCTGCTACAAGTTCACCATTGATTTTTACTATTCTGTCCCCGGGCCGTAATCCCACTTTTTCTGAAGGGCCTCCTGCTATAGGTTCTATAACTATTATTGTATCGTGGAGAATATTAAATGAAATTCCTATACCTTCAAAATTACCTAAGAGAGGTTCATTGGCATCCCTGACATCCTCTGCAGATATATATGTGGAATGAGGATCCAACTCTCTCAGCATATAAATAATGACCTTTTCAGTTATTTCTTCTATGTCGGCTGTATCTACATACCAGTTATCTATGAGATTGAGAGTTCTTCCAATTTTTAAAGTCTCGCCCGATAAAACCTGGGCAAAGGTATTGTTCTCTGTAGTACCACAGATAAGAACCAGGGTTAGGGCAAATATTTTTATGAATTTCATGTTGTTTTTAATTATTATTTTTTTCTATATGAAGTGAATCTGAGTTTTTCTTCACTTTGTAAGCATCCTGTTCTCAAATGAGTCTTCACATTATTTAGGTTCAGATATATATCTTAAAAAAACATAAGTATTCTAATTTATTCCCATTCAATTGTGGCGGGTGGTTTTGAACTTATATCATAGACCACCCTGTTTATTCCTTTTACTTTATTTATTATTTCATTAGATATTGATCTGAGGAATTCATGGGGCAGGTAGGACCAGTCGGCTGTCATTCCGTCTGTTGAATTGACTGCTCTTAGGACTACTGTATTTTCATAAGTCCTTTCATCGCCCATTACTCCAACTGACTGAACAGGCAACAATATCACTCCGGCCTGCCACACTTTATCATACAGGTCATTTTTCTGCAATCCCTCAATGAATAGTTCATCTGCCATTTTAAGTATTTCCAGGTTTTCTCTTGTAATAATTCCGACAATACGTATAGCAAGTCCGGGGCCTGGGAAAGGGTGTCTTTTCAGAATTATATCCGGCAATTTAAGTGACTCACCAACTCTTCTGACTTCATCTTTAAATAGCAGTTTGAGGGGTTCTATTACTTTAAGATTCATTTTTTCCGGCAGGCCACCCACATTATGATGTGATTTTATCGTTGCTGACGGGCCGTTAACAGATACCGATTCTATAACATCAGGATAGATAGTACCTTGTGCGAGCCACTTCACATCCTTCACTTTATATGCTTCTCGCTCGAATACGTCAATAAATGTTTTTCCTATTCTTTTTCTTTTTTCTTCGGGATCGCTTATCCCTTCCAGGGCATTGATAAATTCATCTGAGGCGTCGACTCCTGTTACGTTCATTCCCAAACCTTTGTATGAGTCCATCACTTTCCTGAATTCATTTTTTCTTAAGAAGCCATTATCAACGAAAATACAGGTAAGATTCTCACCAACTGCCATATTCAGGAGGGCTGCTGCCACTGAAGAATCTACTCCGCCTGACAGTCCAAGTATTACTTTATCATTTTTAAGTTTTTGCCGGATAGACTTAAGCGATGACTCTATGAACGAATCCGGAGTCCAGACAGGAGCGCAGCCACAGATATCAAGGACAAAATTCTTCAGTATTGTTGTACCCTGTGTTGTATGGTATACTTCAGGATGGAACTGGATACCCCAGAGATTCTCATTTTTGGCATGATAAGCAGCAGCTTTCACATCTGCTGTTGATCCGGTAATAGTGTAATCAGGAGGTAATTTTGTAATTGTGTCAGCATGAGACATCCATACCTGTGTACCCTTTTCTACTCCTTTGAATAGTTTATCTTCGGCATTGACATGGATCAGTGTAGCTCTTCCATACTCTCGTGTATCAGACCGCAACACTTTTCCTCCGTAGTGATGTACCAGTATTTGAGCACCATAACAGATCCCCAGCATTGGGATTTTACCTTTTAATTCAGACAGATCAGGGTGCGGTGCGTTTCTGTCATGTACCGAAGCCGGACTGCCTGACAGGATAATACCTTTAACAGTATTATCGGGCCGGGGGAAATTATTGTATGGAAAAATTTCACAATAGACATTTAACTCCCTTATTCTTCTGGCTATAAGCTGAGTATATTGCGAGCCAAAATCGAGTATTAATATTTTATGGTCCACTCAAGATAGTTTTTTACTCAAAGAGGCCTCAAATATATGAATTCTTTTTTTACAGGTCATCAATGTGTCCTATCTCATAAGTTTTTCCGTCTATTGCAGGAAATGTCCGGGGAAATATTTCTCTGGCTTCTTCTACCAGGGGTTTAATATCCTTATATCTTGAAGAAAAGTGTCCTATTATCAATGTTTCTGCATTTGCATCCATAGCTGTTTTAGCAGCATCCGTTGTTGTTGAATGACCTGTTGTAGTGGCAAGAGAGCTCAGGCTCTTATCAAAAGTTGCCTCATGATAAAGGAGATCAACGTCTTTAACGAAAGACATAAGACGATTGAAATATTTTGTATCACTGCAATATGCATAGGATAGTGGTTTTGGTCCGGGTAATGTGATATCTTCATTTCTTATCAGTACTCCGTCATTTGTAACAAAGTCTTCTCCTTTTTTTATTGCAGGTATTCTAACAAAAGGTATTTCATATCTGCTAATACATTCCTTTATTATATTCCTGTCGTGAGGTTTTTCTCTAAAGAGGAATCCGTAAGATGGTATTCTGTGTTGAAGGGGGAAAGAGGTAACAGTAAAATACTTTCCTTCAAGTATTATTACTGGTCCTTTGTTTTTAGGGGGAGTAAAAGCTATCTCAAAATTAAGATTAATATCAAAATCCTTAAGATGAGAGAAGAGCAGGGAATCGTAATTATACGGGGCATAGAGGCATAAGGGGTTTGTACGCCCCATCAGGTTAAATGTTGACAATAAACCATATAATCCAAACACATGATCACCGTGGAGATGGCTGATAAATATATGGTTTATTTTTCCGAAACGAATTTTGTTTCGTCTTAGTTGTATCTGGGTACCTTCACCGCAATCGATTAAAAAGATCCGCTCATGTGCATTCAGCACATGAGCGGAAGGAAATCTTTCTGATGTGGGCAATGCAGAACTACTGCCCAGTATTGTAAGCTTCATCGGCATTATACAATGCTGATTAGCTCAGGATATTAATTTTTCAGCATCAACCACTGAACTGGTTATAGTGAGCACAGTATCGAGCTGAGATATTGTAATAAGTCTCTCAACGGCTTCATTAAGACCACAGAGGACAAATGTGCCGCCTGCATTCTTGCAAAGTCTGTTAGCTACAAGGATAGCGCTCAGGCCAGAAGAATCGCAG
>DAINPM010000102.1:0-6063 GCA_036743455.1 Bacteroidales bacterium
TTCTTTGGTTCGTTTCTTTTTGGACGAACAAAAAGAAATGAACATATAAAAAAAGAGAGTGCCCTTTTGAGACACACTCTTTTTTTTTAAACGAACTGATCCTTAAGAGATCAATCCTGTAACATCGGACTTTTTTAAATGTTGAATCTACACTTATTTAAAAATATTATTTACCTTTATTAAATTATTACGCTAGAAATGAGTATTTCCGGGTACATTAATTTTCAAAAACCGGAAGAATATTAATTGCGAAGTGTATAAATATGAAAGAAAAATATTAATAGAAATAAAAGTAAGAAGATGGAAACAAAACGGGTCATTTCATTTATTTTTTTACTGATATTTGTTTCAGTATCAGCATCAGCTCAGGAACTGCTCAGACTATATCCCGGGACTATTCCCGGCTCAACGGGAAAAGCCATAACAGAAACTGAAGGCCAGGGATCATCTCACGGCATGATCAAAGTAGTTACTGATCCGGAGTTGGAAATCTATCTTCCGGAAGAGAGTAAAGCGACAGGGGCTGCTGTTATTGTCTGTCCCGGAGGGAGTTATGCAGTATTGACTTACCAGGCAGAAGGTGTCATGACAGCACGTGAATTTGCGAAAAATGGGATTGCTGCTTTTGTTCTGAAATACAGGCTGCCTGATGATGCTACAATGAAAGACAAGACGACGGGACCTCTTCAAGATGCTCAACAGGCAATAAAGGTAGTAAGAGAGAATGCCGGGAAGTGGGGGATAGATATAAACCGTATCGGGATTGTAGGATTTTCAGCCGGGGGACATCTGGCCTCAACGGTTGCCACACATTTCGAAAAATCTTATATCGATAATCCGGATAATATCAGTCTGAGACCAGATTTCCTGATACTGGTTTATCCTGTGATCAGCATGCAGAATAATCTCACTCACCTCGATTCACGGACAAATCTGCTGGGGCCAAATCCTTCGAAAGAGCTTATTGATCAGTATTCCGGCGAGATGCAGGTTACAAAAAATACACCTCCAACTTATATAACACATTCAGCTGATGATAAACTGGTGGATGTAGATAACAGCATATACTTTTTTGAAGCCCTGAGACATAATGACGTGTCTGTCGAGATGCATATTTATCCTGAAGGCGGGCATGGTTTTGTGCTTCGTCAGAAGACTGAAGAGTGGATGTCACCACTTTTCAAGTGGATGAGAAATTTAAAATTAATATTAAATTAATATTCCAATGGTTTTAAAATTTAATTCCCGTTATCTGTTTGTATGGCTATTGTGTTGTTTCCCAGTTCTGGCAACAGCACAACCTCCAAGAGGTCCTCTGGCCATATCGCCTCAGATAAATGCAGATAAAACTGTCACTTTCCGTTATTTGGCTCCTTCGGCAAAAAGTGTCAGGCTGAGTGCACAGTTTGAAAAGGCTCCGGTAGAAATGACAAAGAATGAATATGGTATGTGGAGTGTCACTGTCAGTCCTGACACACCCGATATCTACCCCTATAACTTTATAGTGGACGGTATTCAGGTGATGGATCCCGCTAATGTGGATTTTTTTCCCAACGAAAGGTTTAAAGCCAGCCTTGTTGATATACCTGATGATCCTTCTCTGATCCATTCCTTAAGAGATGTTCCGCATGGTACAGTAACTTATGAATATTATCCGTCGGCAGAGGGGACGACAGGATCTCTTGTTGTATATACACCACCTGGCTATGAAACAGATGTTACAGAAAGTTATCCGGTCTTTTACCTTATTGGTGGTACTACAGATACAGAAGAGACATGGTTTAAAGTGGGAAGGGCTAACTTTATCCTTGATAATCTGATCGCGGAAGGTAAAGCCACCCCAATGATTATTGTAATGCCATACGGGAATGTGGAAGGTACAATAGCTGCTCAGAAGGGTCTGCCCAAGCCTGCTGACCCGGCTGACAGGGAAGGGGAAGAAGCAGTACACCGGGCGAAGACATTTGAAAATGATCTGACAGATAATATAATACCATATATTGAAAAAAACTACCGGGTAATAAGCAATGGTGATAACAGGGCTATTGGAGGCTTTTCAAGAGGCGGAGGCCAGACACTCAGAGCCGGCTTTGCAAATATGGACAAATTCTCATGGATATGCTGCTTCAGCGCCTATCTTACAGACCAGGAAATGGAATCGTCTTACAGGCATGTTTATGAAAATCCTGAACTCACGAACAAGCAATTGAAATTACTATGGATAAGTGTGGGGAATGAAGATTTCCTGTATGAACAGACGGTTGATTTTATGGACTTCCTAAAATCAAAAAATGTCAGGTATAAAAATCTGATAAGCTCAGGGGGGCATACCTGGATGAACACCAGGTTATTCCTTACAGAAACAGCTCAATTACTTTTTAAATAAACTATTAGGCAAGATGAAGAAGACATTTCTGATATTATTCACTGTTGTTTTTACCAGCCTTTCTGTCATGGCTCAAAGACCTCCTGCGGTCATTTCACCTGAAATTCATCCTGATGGCAGTATCACTTTCCGGTTTTATGCGCGTAACGCGGCTGAAGTTGTTCTAAGTTCTGAACTGTTAACAGAGCCTGTGGCTATGAAAAAAGAGGAATCAGGTATATGGAGTGTTAAAGTTGGGCCGGTGAAACCTGACATTTATCCTTATTGCTTCATTGTTGACGGCATTCAGGTTGCTGATCCAAATAATACTCTTCTTTTTGCAAATGAACGTTTTAAATTCAGTCTTGTAGATATACCTGGCGAAGAACCGCTTATCCATTCTCTTCAGGATGTTCCTCACGGGAAAATAAGCTACAGGTACTATAAATCCTCAACACTGGGAAGAACACGCAGGCTGCTTGTGTACACGCCTCCGGGATTTGATGTTAACGGTACAGTTAAGTATCCGGTTCTTTATCTTATCCATGGAGGTTCGGATACTGAAGAGACCTGGACAAAGGTTGGACGTGCAAATTTAATTGCAGATAATCTGATTGCTCAGGGAAAAGCTAATCCAATGATAATTGTGATGCCTTATGCCAATGTTATGCCCGGGCCGCAGGATGGATTTACAAGAGATGTTATCAATGATATTATACCTTTTATAGAGTCGAATTATCCGGTTTTGACTGACAGTAAGCACCGTGCTGTCGCCGGGTTTTCGGTAGGAGGAGGGCAGACACTGAATATCGGCCTTACCAATCCTGATAAATTTGCTTATATATGTTCTTATGCACCTTATACTGCAACCCCTGAATACAGGAAAAATTTCACTGACTGGTCTCCCGATGCAGACTTAATGAATAAACAGATCAAGCTGTTTACGATCAGCATTGCCACTGAAGATTTCCTCTATGAGAATGCAAAAGAGCTTATTGCCATGTTCAGGGGAAAAGGTCTTAACCTTGATACGCTGGTTGTTCCGGGTGGTCATACATGGATGAATTGCAAATTGTATCTTACTAATACCTTACAACAGCTTTTCAGGGAAGACCTTGAGGCGCATGCACCTGAGGGCTTTAATAACCCGGCAGATGCTTCCAAATTCAACAAATACAATATGCCCGGGCATCCTGCCCCTTCGAACGTGAGACGGGCAAACTTTCCTCGGATATTACCCGATGGCCGTGCATTTTTCAGGATCAACGCACCCGGAGTAAATAGTTTGCAGCTTGATCTGGGAAAGAGATATGATATGAAAAAGACTGAAGACAATGTCTGGGAGGTTACAACCGATTCTCTAACAGAGGGCTTTCATTATTACTCACTGATTGTGGACGGTTTTACAGTAGCAGATCCGGCCAGTGAAACATTTTATGGTATGGGACGAATGGCAAGTGGTATAGAAGTGCCGTTCAAGGGTGATGATTATTACAGCATAAAGGATGTCGCGCATGGTGAAATAGCTATCAAACACTATTATTCAACAGTATTTAACAAGTGGAGACAGTTTTACATTTATAAACCAGCCGGCTATGATGTTGACATTGACCAGACCTATCCCGTTTTATATATTATGCATGGAGGAGGCGAAGATCAGAGAGGATGGGCTATACAGGGGAAAGCAGATCTGATCCTCGACAATCTTATTGCTGATGATAAAGCAAGGCCCATGCTGATTGTAATGCCCGACGGAAACATGGAAGCACAAAGCCCTGGTGATATGGGATACAGATTGTTCGAAAGAGAATTGATACAGTGCATAATTCCCTTCGTAGAAAAAAATTATCGTGCTAAAACGGATTCAAAGAGCAGAGCACTTGCAGGGCTGTCTGCAGGAGGATTACAGACTCTGTATGCAGGAATCAATAACACAGATATCTTTGCATACCTTGGTATATTCAGTTCCGGATGGAGAATCCCTTCTGATAATAAAATAGCTGAAGCGCAATATGAATTCATTGCAAAAAACTCTAAAAAAATAAATAATGATCTGAAGGTTTTATGGCTTGCAACAGGGGGCAGGGAGGACGGAGCTTACCCTAACTGCAAAGCAATGACGGCCAAATATGATGAACTGAAGATCAAATATATCTATGATGAATATCCGGGTGGACATACCTGGCCGGTATGGAGAAATAACCTTTACAAGTTTGCCCAACTACTTTTTAAATAATAAGGGATCATATTGGATTTTTGTACAACCGGAATTAAGAAATAGACACAGGTTAACTCAAAGAATAAGAGCATTTCCCCTGGTTATATAGAAGGACAATAGGAATATGTCTTTCCACTTTTTCTGTAACCGCATTGTCGACACCGTATCAGTGATAATGAATAAGAAATATGTTTATGAAATATACCGGACAGCCGGTCCTTTAAAGGCAGACTGTCTGTGGCAGGAAAGTGGATGGAAGGGTATCAGGTCTTTATCCATTGTTAATTACATGGGAGCACGTCCTGAATATTCCCCGGAGGCAAAGGTGCGGCTTATCTATGACCATGAATTTCTTCATGTGTTTTTTACTGTCAGAGAGAAATTTACGAGGTGTAAGGAGCGGTCTGTCAACGGGGCAGTCTGGGAAGACAGTTGTGTGGAGTTCTTTTTCTCACCTGATAATAATTCTCCGGAGAGATATTTTAATCTGGAGATCAATTGCGGAGGCGTTCCGTTGATGCATTATAATATAGTACCCAGAAAAGAGTATATTGAAGTATCTCCTGAGGATTTAAGTATGATAGAGATATATCATTCTTTGCCAGGCGTTATTGATCCTGAAATTACCGTAACAACAGGCTGGATAGTGGCTTACAGTCTGCCACTGGATATTATAAGGAAATATTCCGGTATTACGCATCCTTCCCCGGGGGTAGTCTGGAGGGCTAATTTTTACAAAGCAGCAGTAAATAATTCAAATCCACATTATATGACCTGGGCACCTGTTGATAATCCTGTTCCTGATTTTCATCTGCCACGGTTCTTTGGAGAGCTTATTTTCAGGTAGAACAGCTCTCTTTGTTGTTTACCAGAGCCAGCTGTGGTGTTCTTTATACCGAAAAGCTCATCATATTTTTCTATTTGAAGCCGAAACGATAACTGAATTTTATAAGAAATACATTATTTGGCACGTTGGTATCTCTGTCGAACAGATCGCCAAGATCATTAAAATAATCCATCGCCCCTGTGTTATTATTGAAGTTTCTGTTCTGGCTCCAAACGAGATAGAGTGATGATCCCGGACTGTATTCCCATCTCAGTACCAGATTTGACAGGAATTCCCTTATGTTGAAATCTTTGTATTCGATTGAATAGTCAGTAGTACCGTCAACATTTTCATCAATATAAATATTATCTGAGTTATAATTTTTCTGGTCGTTGGTATAAACATGGAACCTGTTTTTGTAATCATCAGCCATTGGTTCGGTTATATATTTATGGTCAGAATATTTTCCGCTGCAGATAAAGGGTTGGCCCCAGTATTGTAATGTAAGGTCGGGGCTGATGTTGAAGTTTACACGGAAGGAGGCGCTAATGGTTTTTCTGTCGATTGAAGCAAAGATATATCTTTCTTCATCGTTATAGTTGAGTTGCGTCACATACTGAAGATTGCTGAATGATTTGTTGTATGAGGGGTTAA
>DAINPM010000103.1:0-6045 GCA_036743455.1 Bacteroidales bacterium
ATGCTTGCAGGATCTGAAGGAACATTAGCCATAATAACAGAAATTAAGCTTAATCTCGTCCGATTACCTTCTCCTCACAAAGCCCTTGTATGTATTCATCTTAAAAAAAGAAATGATGCTTTTCTTGTAAATCTTATTGCATTAAGGCATAACCCATCTGCTGTGGAAATGATGGATGACAGGATCCTCAAGCTCACAGAAAATAATCTCAGTCAGAGAAATAACAGATTCTTCCTGAAAGGCAATCCCGGATCAATAGTCATAGTGGAATTTGTAAGGGAGCATCCTGATGACCTTGATTTAAGTATATCTGAGCTCATCAACGATCTCAAAGCTTCAGATTATGGTTATGCCTACCCCATAGTAAAAGGAACGGATATCAGTAAGGTATGGGCCCTCCGAAAAGCGGGTCTGGGTGTTTTAACGAACATGAACGGCGATTCCAAACCTGTTTCTCTTATTGAAGACACCGCAGTAAATGTGGAGCAGTTACCTGATTATATTGCAGATTTTGAGGAAATGCTTTCACGTTATGGGAAAGAAGTAGTATATCATGCACATATCGGAACTGGTGAATTACACATAAGACCTGTCCTTAACTTAAAGGATCCGGCTGACGCGGAACTTTTCCACACAATTGGTATGGAAACAGCCAGACTGGTAAAAAGATACAGGGGGTCTATGAGTGGAGAACACGGAGATGGGAGACTTAGAGGTGAATTTATACCTGTTATACTCGGAGAAGAGAATTATTCTTTCCTTAAGGAAATAAAGAAAACATGGGACCCGGAAAATGTGCTTAATCCGGGTAAAATAACAGATACTCCCAAAATGAATACTTCTCTCAGGTATATTCCCGGTGTAACAACACCCGAACCTGAGACTCTTTATGATTTTTCTTCTACCGGTGGTATTATCAGGGCTGCAGAAAGATGTAACGGATCAGCCGATTGCAGAAAAAACTTAATCATCGGGGGAACAATGTGTCCCTCTTTTATGGCAACAGGAGATGAGTCAAACTGTACCAGGGCCAGAGCAAATATCTTAAGAGAATTTCTGAGCGCTGAAGCAGAAAACCCCTGGGACCACCGGGAAATTTATGATATACTGGATCTTTGTCTTTCCTGTAAAGGCTGTAAAGCTGAATGTCCGTCGGGTGTGGATATTGCAAAAATGAAGGGAGAATTTTTACAGCACTGGTACGATAAACATGGTATACCTTTAAGGACACTTCTTATTGCCTACATATCAAAGATTAACAAAATTGGTTCTCTTGCCCCTGCAGTTTTCAATTTCTTTGTCAGAAATAAAACAATTTCAGGATGTATTAAGAGAATTATTGGATTTGCTCCTCAAAGAGGAATACCATTATTATATAAGATAACATTTAAAAAATGGCTTAGAAATAATCTGAGTTCTCTAAATCCTGATACACCAGTTGGCACTATTTGTCTTTTTATTGATGAGTTTACCGATTATAACGATACGGAAACAGGAATAGCTGCTGTAAAGCTCTTAACCTCAATAGGCTATAAGATCATTACAGTTAAGCATAGTGAAAGTGCCAGAACTTATCTTTCAAAAGGTCTTATCAGAAGAGCTTCAAAAATTATTCGTAAGAATATCAAAGCACTTGCTCCTATTATTAATGAAAAAACCCCCCTTCTGGGCATCGAACCATCTGCAATCCTGGGATTCAGGGATGAATATCCTGATCTTGCAGGCGCTGATCTCAAAAATGAAGCAGTTACTATAGCTGAAAATTCTTATTTAATAGATGAGTTTATTAGCAACGAATACAAAGCCGGAAGAATAGACAGGAATCTGTTTGTTGAAACTGAAGCAGATATTCTCCTTCATGCTCATTGTCAGCAAAAAGCAGTTGCCTCATCAAAAAGCACTATTGAAATGCTGTCGATACCCCGTAACTACAGGGTTAGAGAAATAGCCTCAGGTTGTTGCGGAATGGCTGGTTCGTTTGGCTATGAAAAAGAACATTATGAACTTTCAAATAAAATCGGGGAGTTGATATTGTTTCCGGAAGTAAGAGCTTCTGAAGATAACGTTATAATAGCTGCACCGGGAACCAGTTGCCGACATCATATTAAAGAAGGTACAGGAAGAGATCCTTTACATCCGGTTGAAATACTCTACAAGGCATTAAAATAAACAACAATTACCATATAATCATGATATGTAGCGCATTATATGTCCGGGCAAAGTATTCTTAACTTTGTATCGTTTATGTCAGATGAGAAAACAATTTGAAGACAAACATAGTTTTTTAATACAGGAAAAAGGTGCAAAGGATTGATACAATTTTCAGGTATTCAAAGTAAAGCTGTCAGCGTCTTTTAAGACGGGGAATTTTTTACGGAACAAAAGAAGTTCTTCTTTTGATATATCAGCAGATATTGAAGTTTCACTTTCTGCAGGAGCCAGGGCTGCAATATTTCCATAAGGATTTACTATTAACGATTCTCCGGAGTATATGTAACCATTACCATCAACTCCTGTTCTGTTTGCACCAGCCACATAACACTGGTTTTCCATAGCTCTGGCTCTGAGCAAGGTCATCCATACATCTTTTCTGGCAGCCGGCCAGTTAGCTGAATTAATGAGCAAATCGTAGCTGTCTGTATTCCTGCTCCATACAGGAAATCTAAGATCATAGCAAACGGTCGGAAGTATTTTTATACCTCTGAATTTGAATACAATACGACTATTCCCAGGACTAAAAATATCATTCTCACCTGCAGGAGAAAACAGGTGTCGTTTATCATAGTACCATGATTGTTTTTCAGGTGAAATGAATACCCATCTGTTATAGTAAAGACTATTATGAGAAATAATATAACTACCACATATTCCTGCCTTTCTTTTTACAGCTATATGAGTCATCCATTCTGATGTTTCTCCATCGGGAGATTCACTTAATGCTCTGGCATTCATTGAGAATCCTGTACTGAACATTTCAGGGAGAATAATTATTTGGGTATCTGTATCAAGTCTATCGATTAATTGTTCCAGGCGGTTGAAATTTTTTTGCTTCGATTCCCAAACAGTATCAGGCTGGATGATTGATATTTTCATACATCAAAAATTTTTTATTTAATTGGAAATAAAGAAAATAAATATTTTTGTTTCAATAAGATAATTATTTGAACACAATAATGTAACAAGACAAAAAAAGTACAGATAGCAATAATTATCTGTACTTTTTTTCATGTATTATAAAGAAAACTAGATATTGAGTGTTTCATAGTAATCATTAAAGATACCTTTTATTAACGGCTTGTAATAAAGCCAGAAGAATCTTCCAGTATCTTCAGCATCCTTAGAATAGAAAAGTCCCTTTATCTTTTCTATTCCCACAAATCTTGATGTCCAGACAGGTATGTTTGTACTGGCAAAATCACCTGAAAAATAATATGTTTTACCTTCAAGAGGTTCCCTTATTACTGCCGGAAATGTATTATCAAGTCCGTATTCATTAAGCAACTCATTTCCCGCACTATTAGTTTCAATGACGAAATCAGATATGACAGTATTGTCGTAAGGATCAATGATATCAAACCACTGATCAAAAGAAACTGAAGCCGGGAGATCCCATTTTGAACAGTATGAGGAATCACTTACTATTAATGGCAGAGGTTTGTCAAGTTGTACACCCTCTTCCAGTACTATAATATTCTTCTCATTCAGGATTACAATACCTGCTTTGGAATAGTTCCATGGCTTTTTATATTGCTGTCTGTACATGGCTGTCATCCAAATAGGAAAATCAGGACCTGTAGTATCAAGGGAACTAAAATATTTTCCTGTCCAGCCTGAAAATTTAATATTGAGTCTTTCCTGGATACGGAAGGATTCATATTCTGCTGTTGGATAATCGAAACAATTATATTCCAGGACTACCAGTTTATTTCTGTCCTTCATTTCTTTTATCAACAGGTTGTCATTGTTATTTAGTCCACCATACAGTTTTCTTGTTCTGCGACTTTTATTTATTCCCTGATACCAGTCATTAAAAAAGACTCCGTATGTATCTGTAATATATAATGCATCGGCTTCTTCCGGCAGAACGGCAAGGTCTGCAAGTCTGTATTCATTCCTATCCCATTTTCGCTCTTTCAAAGGCCTGGTCGGGACAAATCCGTAATAATCCTTTTTATAAGAAAAGGATTTACCATTTTCTTTTTTCACAAAACGGTCATTTGTTATAATCCAGTTGAAAGATTTGTGTTTTTCACGTTCAAGTGTCGGAACTGTCTTATCAACAATTATTATGCCCATAGGCTTTTTTGTCTGAAAAGTCCAGCGGAGAAGGTTGATTACCGGTAGTGCAAGAAGTACTGCCAGAATAATAACTACGATAAGCAGAGGTTTTTTCATAACTGAATTACTATCTGAATATTCAAATATCAGAATTTGTAAAAATTCCTTAATAACTCTTATTCAAGTGATAAAAGTATTAATTTATTTCTTTAATTGAAATAAATTGGAAGCAATTTAGTAAAAATTATTTAACAGCAAAAAATATCAACTAGCCACAATGAGTTAATGCAGGCTCATTGAAACACTTTGGGGTTATGCAATTACAAACCTGATTATCAGATCGGTTAAACAGGAATAAATTTGATATTCCTATTACAGGATAAAACATGCACTAGCTTCAGTTGGATATAATAGCCGGTCTCACAACATTTATTTTATTATTTTTACCGTTACATATCATAAAAAATGCTAACCAACCAACCACTGGCTGACAGGCTGAGGCCAAAAGATCTTGATGAATACTGTGGACAGGATCATCTTGTAGGCAGGAATGGTATACTAAGGAAATCACTGGAGTCAGGTAATATACCTTCTTTTATACTGTGGGGGCCTCCCGGAGTGGGGAAAACAACTCTGGCTTATATAATTTCAAACACGCTCAAAAGGCCTTTTTTTCATCTCAGTGCAGTTCATTCGGGAGTAAGGGAGGTAAGGGAGACTATTGAAAAAGCAAAGAAACAGCAATACTTCAATATGCCTAATCCGGTGTTATTCATTGATGAGATACATCGCTTTAATAAATCTCAGCAGGATTCTCTTCTGAGTGCTGTTGAAAAAGGAATCATAACACTTATCGGAGCAACAACTGAGAATCCCTCATTTGAGGTAATATCCCCTCTCCTGTCCCGTTGTCAGGTTTATACGCTCAATCCTCTCAGCAAATCAGAACTGGTGGAATTGCTCAACAGAGCTCTTAAAAAAGATACATACCTTAATGAATACAATATCAAAATTGAAGATTATGAAGCTTTAATAAGGGTGTCAGGAGGAGATGCCAGAAAAATGTACAATGCACTTGAACTTGTTGTAGCATCGGAAGCTGATTTACATGGCAAAGACGAAGAAATTGTTATAACGAACGAAAAGGTTCTTTCCCATGTACAGAAAAACATTTCAATGTATGATAAAAAAGGTGAGCAGCATCATGATATTATTTCAGCGTTTATCAAATCAGTCAGGGGGAGTGACCCAAATGCTGCCCTTTACTGGCTGGCTCGTATGACGGAAGCAGGAGAAGATCCGAAATTTATTGCCAGAAGAATGGTTATACTGGCTGCAGAAGATATTGGTCTGGCCAATCCTAATGCTCTGCTGATGGCCCAGACATGTTTCCAGGCCGTTAATATGATTGGCTGGCCGGAATCACGCATTATTCTCTCTGAAGCGACCATATATCTTGCCTCATCGCCTAAGAGTAATACAGCATACACAGCTATTGAAGCCGCTTCCGGTGCTGTCAGGGAAAAAGGTGACCTGCCGGTACCTCTTCACCTGAGAAATGCCCCAACTGCACTTATGAAAGAACTGGGATACAGTAAAGAATATAAATATGCACATGACTACTCCGGAAATTTTATTCAGGATAATTATCTCCCGGATGAGATAAAGGGTACAATCTTTTACAAGCCCGGGAGAAATCAAAAAGAAGAAGAGATAAAAAAAAGGCTCGGGAAAATATGGACTGATTTTTATAATTACCTATAATAT
>DAINPM010000104.1:0-5900 GCA_036743455.1 Bacteroidales bacterium
AGTACCAAAACAGAAAAAGCCTTTCATTCGCTTCGCTCATTTCAGTCTTTGTTTTTCAATTGCTTATGAAAGCAAGCTTTCAACGCAATTAAAAAACAAAACCTTCCCCGCCGGTTGGCGGGAAAGGCTTTTTCTGTTTTGGGTGGAAGATGGGATTCGAACCCACGACCTTCGGAACCACAATCCGACATTCTAACCAACTGAACTACATCCACCGTGTAAGAAATGCAAAAGTAACTTCAATATTTTTATTCACAAAATTTTAAAATTATTTTCTGCTCCTTACGT
This sequence comes from Bacteroidales bacterium, assembly GCA_036743455.1. Lineage (GTDB taxonomy): Bacteria > Bacteroidota > Bacteroidia > Bacteroidales > VadinHA17 > LD21. The sequence goes on from DAINPM010000104.1 coordinate 289, forward strand.
TCAATAGTTATCTTTGATCATTTGTACGCACTACAAGGATCGGATATCAGGTATAGTCAGGGATAATGAAAAAACCTTTGACAAAAATGGGTAAAGTGTGAAAAGGTTAAAGTTAATAGATAACATATCCGGGCTGCAAATATTCCAGCTGATCAAGTTTACGGTATTCCTCATTATCAGTATAGTATTTACAAAAAGCCATCTCTCCAGAACAGAAATCGGTCAGTGGGAGATGTTCCTTTTTATTGCGGGATTAATAACTTTCTTCTGGGTTACCGGGATAATACAATCTCTTCTTCCTCTTTACCACAGAAACCGCACTTTCAGAAGTCCCGGATCTGTTAATTCACAAAAATCACCGGAGATATTCAATACCTTTTTGTTGTTATGTATCTTCAGCCTCTTTTTCTTTATTGCAGGTCATTTCATTAAAAATCATTTTTCAGTATTTCATTTTTCCGGTAATGTACCCTACCTGAACCTGCTCCTCCTTTATATTCTTTTAAGCAGTCCGGTATGCCTGATAGAGTACATATATCTTCTTAAAAACAGATCATACCGGATCCTTCAATATGCTGTGTATACTTTTTCTGCACAACTACTGCTCATATTAGTACCTGTTCTGCTTGGGAAGGATATTATTTGGTCGATTTACGGACTGCTGCTGATAACAGCTTTCAGATGGGTCTGGCTGATTATGTTGCTGCGGAGGTATTCGGAGATGAGGATATCTCCGGAGTATATGAGGGAACACCTTTACCTGGGGGCTCCTCTTATTATAGCTGCCCTGATCAGCGGATCAGCACAGTATGTTGACGGGATAATTGTGTCAGCAGTATATCATGATCCTGCAATGTTCGCATGGTTCCGGTACGGAGCAAAAGAATTTCCTCTGGTCCTCCTTCTGGCTAACGGTCTCAGTAATGCAATGCTGCCGGAATTCTCGACACGTTCCATGATGAAAGAGTCGCTGGCAAAGATTAAACTGAAATCAAAAAAACTTATGCACCTGCTCTTTCCTACAGTGATGGTTATAATGTTTTTTGCCAGATGGTTTTATCCCAGATTGTTTAATCCGGAATTCCATAAAAGTGCGGGGATATTTATGGTGTACACATTGCTTATAATACCCAGACTTGTGTTTCCTCAGACAATAATAGTGGGAAGGAAAAAAACCCATATCACACTTATCTCTGCCGTTATAGAAATAATAGTGAATATCCCTTTAAGCCTGCTTATGGTTAAATGGGGTTACGGAATTGTAGGTATTGCTCTGGCAACTTTCGTCGTTTATTGTATCGATAAGATTTTCCTCATTATTTACATATGGGTAAAAATGAAAATCAAACCTACAGAATATATTCCATTGAAGATATATACTTTTTATACAATTCTCCTTTCTATTATTTTCATTTTGGTCGACCGTAGAATAGTTGAAATCTGACAAGCCTGCGGCAGTAGAAAAAATCTCTTATATTTGTATCAGAGCTATCTTTTGCATGATGTATTAAAATATTTAATATCAGATATATACAGGATGAATGTCGTTGAAGTTTCAACAAAACAGGACCGCAGGGAGTTTATTGATTTACCGAAGAGATTATATCGGGATGATCCATACTGGGTTTGTCCCTTGGATTCTGAGATTGAAAATATATTTGATCCTTCCAAAAACCATGCTTTCCGAGACGGAGTGGCAAAGCGCTGGATACTGAAGGATGGCAAAACAACAATTGGACGTGTGGCAGCTTTCATAGACAGGAGACGGTCTGCAGCGAATAAGCAACCGACAGGCGGCATGGGGTTCTTTGAAGTGGAAGAAAACAGGGAAGCAGCTTTTGTTCTTTTCGATACAGTACGCCAATGGCTCTATTCCAGGGGGATGGAAGCCATGGATGGCCCTATAAACTTTGGTGAAAATGATAACCACTGGGGACTCCTCGTTGAAGGATATGTGCAACAGGCATACGGAATGCCCTACAACAAGAAATACTACAGAGACTTCTTTGAAGCCTACGGCTTTAAAAACTATTTTGAACAATATTCAAACCATAGAAGTGTCCGTAATGAAAAGAATGAGATAGTGGTGTTTCCCGAACGCTTTATGAGAATAGCAGAACGTATATCAAAACGACCCGGATATAGTTTCAGACATTTTCAATTCAGAGAAAGCAAAAAATTCATTGATGATATATGTGAAATATACAATTCCACATGGGTCTACCTTAAAGACGATTTCACTCCTATTGATCCCGTTATCCTGGAAGAATCACTCAGAAAGGCAAGGATGCTTATTGATGAAGAACTTATCTGGTTTGCCTATCTGGATAATAAACCGGTAGGTTTTTTTGTCTTTTATCCCGATGCAAATCAGATATTGAAATATTTCAACGGGAAAATGAATCTCCTGAATATGATCAGATTCTTGTACTATAAGCGTAAAGGCCTTATTACCAGGGCAAGGGCTGTTGTCGGTGGAGTACATCATGAACACCAGAATAAAGGTATTGAATCGGCAATGTTTTTCAAATTATATCAGGCCTTTAAAAAGAAAGAATGGCTTAAAGAGCTCGAATTATCATGGGTTGGAGACTATAATCCTAAAATGTCAGCATTGTACAACGCTCTTGGTGCTGTCAGAGCAAAAAAACACATTACTTACAGGTATATGATCAATGATAAGATTCCTTTTAAAAGGTATGTCGATGAACTGTCTGAAAAAGAACAAGATAAGGCTTAAGATATAATGATCATATAATTATTTGATCAATAAATATTGGAATTTAACAGGAGTTCATTAATTTTGCACTCCTTAAATAACAGAATTTTAGAGAGAAATATAAAAGTATACAGCAATGAAAAAGGGAATACATCCGGATAATTACAGGTTTGTTGTTTTTCAGGATATGTCGAATGGTACTTCTTTCCTGAGTAAATCAACAGCCTCTTCTAAGGAAAATATTAAATGGGAAGACGGTAATGAGTATCCTCTTATTAAACTTGAGATATCTAATACATCGCATCCTTTTTATACCGGAAAGATGAAACTGGTTGATACCGCAGGGAGGGTTGATAAATTTATGAACCGTTACAAAGACCATGTTAACAAAAAGAAGACAGCAGGGAATGCTGAATAGATAGTATCAGGGTGTTGCTCAGACACCCTTTTTTTTTCAAATTATTACTGCCCGGTATATTTGGCATAATGATTGAATATGCGGTGAACAACTGATATTCTAAAATAATCAGTAATTTTAACATGCATTTGGAGAGAGAGATTATATGGAGAATAAAATCAGAAAATCTTTAACCCGGTTTGTGCTCCCTGATATTATTGACAGTGAGGGGGAAATAGTACCTATTATAGCTGATGGGGATGATTTTGATCTTGAAGACGCTGATTTACCTGAAACTATTCCCGTTCTGTCTTTACGTAACACAGTCCTTTTCCCGGGTGTGGTACTTCCAATATCAATTGGAAGGCCGCGTTCTGTTCAGCTAATAAAGGATGTCTACAAAGGGGATAAGATAGTTGCTACTGTTGCACAAAGGGATCCGGATATAGAAAATCCTGGATATGAAGACCTCCATTCAGTAGGTGTTATTGGTCAGATAGTCAAGCTTCTGGAGATGCCTGACGGCTCAACTACTGCAATAATACAGGGACGGAAAAGAATAATGCTGAGTGAACTGGTATCTTCCGATCCATATTTCATTGCAAGGGTAAAACCCATGCCTGAAAGAAAACCTGAACCAGACAGCAAGGATTTTGATGCAATTGTGGGGTCACTTAAAGATCTGTCTCTTAAAATTATTAAAATAAACCCGAATATTAGTCCTGAAGCTTCCTTTGCCATAAAGAATATTGAGAATAATACTTATCTGATAAATTTTATCTGTTCAAATACTGATATAAAAGTTCAGGATAAGCAGAAACTACTTGAAAAGAACAGTATCAGAGACAGGGGATATATGTTACTGGAATACCTTGTTCAGGAGATACAGGTGCTGGAATTAAAAAACGAATTACAGTCGAAAGTAAAAAGCGACCTTGATCAGCAACAGAGGGAGTTTCTTCTTCATCAGCAGATGAAAACCATTCAGAACGAGTTGGGAGGCAGTCCCCTTGAAAAGGAAATAGAAGAATACAGGAAAAAGGCTGAAGGTAAAAAATGGACTGAAGAGGTAGAAAAAATATTCAACAAGGAGCTGGATAAACTGGTGAGGCTCAATCCTGCCGCTGCCGAATACTCGGTGCAGGTCAATTACATACAGACGCTGCTTGATCTTCCATGGGGTGAGTATACCGATGACAACCTGGATTTGGTCTACGCCCGCAAGGTACTTGACAATGACCATTTCGGACTTGACGATGTAAAGGAAAGAATACTTGAACACCTTGCTGTGCTAAAGCTTAAAGGCGATCTTAAATCACCTATTCTATGTCTTCACGGTCCTCCGGGAGTAGGGAAGACATCTCTGGGTAAATCGGTGGCAAAAGCGCTGGAAAGGAAATATGTCAGAATGTCACTCGGAGGTTTGCATGATGAAGCAGAAATAAGAGGACACAGGAAAACTTACATAGGAGCTATGCCCGGCAGGATAATACAAAATATCAGAAGGGCAGCATCTTCAAATCCGGTTTTTATCCTCGATGAGGTTGATAAAGTAGGACAGGATTTCAGAGGGGATCCTTCATCAGCTCTTCTTGAAGTACTGGATCCTGAACAAAACAGTACTTTTTTCGATAACTTTCTTGAGATGGAATACGATCTCTCAAAGGTTCTCTTTATTGCTACGGCAAATACTCTATCAACAATTAGTCCGGCCCTGAGAGACAGGATGGAAACGATAGAGTTAACAGGTTATCTTGTTGAAGAGAAGCTTGAGATTGCCCGGCGTCATCTCTTACCAAGACAGCTTGATAATCATGGTGTAAAAGCCGGTCAGCTTTCTGTTCCTGATAATGTTATGGAGAAACTTGTGGAGAATTATACCCGGGAATCGGGAGTACGCGAACTTGACAAGAAACTGGCAAAAATAGTAAGGGTTACAGCAAAAAATATTGCTTCAGGTAAAAAATATGATCCTGTTCTTTCACTTGATGTTCTGGGATCTATGCTGGGACCCCCGAAATACAACCGGGATATTTATGCGGGTAACGATCAGGCTGGTGTGGTAACCGGACTGGCATGGACGGCAGCAGGAGGAGAAATACTTTTTGTGGAAACAAGCATCAGCAGGGGAACGGGTAAACTTACACTTACAGGTAACCTGGGAGAAGTAATGAAGGAATCAGCAGTAATAGCACTTGAATATCTTAAATCCAATGCAGCACTGTTGAATCTGCCGGATACTTTTTCAGAGAAATGGAATATCCATATTCATATTCCCGAAGGGGCTATTCCCAAGGATGGTCCTTCAGCCGGCATTACTATGGCAACTTCTATTGCTTCTGCTTTTACTCAGAGAAAAGTGAAAAAGTATATGGCAATGACCGGAGAGATAACTCTCAGGGGGAAGGTCCTTCCGGTAGGAGGAATAAAAGAGAAGATACTGGCAGCTAAAAGGGCCAGTATACGAGATATTATACTGTCATCGGAAAACAGAAA
>DAINPM010000105.1:0-5650 GCA_036743455.1 Bacteroidales bacterium
AATTTATTTCCACCCTGAATGTCTTCATTGTCAATATGAGATACAGTCTCTCTATAAGAGTGATATACCCGGAAAGGTGACAAAAGTTTTGATTGTTAGCACAGCATCGCCTTCTGTTATAAAGGATTATTTGGATCAACTGGATCTGGATGGGTCAGTATTTCCATATCTGTCAGACACTACCTATACTTTCAAGGATATTTTCAGCCTTAAACTTGTGCCGTCCACTCTTATATATGATTCAGAACTTCAATTAGTTAAGATTATTAAAGGAGAGACAGACATTAACACACTTCAAAAATATCTTTTAAGTGGAAAATAATATAAGCAGGATAAAAAAGAGTTCATTGTTGCAACATGATTCAACTGATTGCGGAGCAACCTGTCTGGCTTCTGTTATACGGTATTTTGGAGGGGAAGCGGGTATAGAGATGATCCGTAAGCTTAGTGGCACTTCACAATCAGGTACCACTATGCTTGGACTTTATCAGGCAGCTGCAGGATGTGGCATGGAAGTAACAGGATATGAAGCATCCGTTGATGATATTATTGCATTCAATGGTGTTCTTATTCTTCATGTAACAAATGAAAGTAATTATGATCATTATATAATAAGGTATGGTTATCAGAATGACCGGTTTATTATTTGGGATCCGTCGTCGGGCCTGACATATAAAACAAAAGATGATATCAATAATATATGGAAAAGCAGGAAATGTCTGGCCCTGAAGCCCGGACACAATTTCAAATACAGAAAGATTGAGAACAAAGAGAAAAGAAAGTGGTTGGCAGATATGATAAAACCTGAAAAAGAGCTATTGATGATAAGTCTTTTTACAGGGATTCTTATTTCTGTTTTAGGAATTGTAATGGCTGTTTTTACTCAAAAACTGATAGATATTATTCTGCCTTCAGGAGAGGTAAGAATATTGATCCTTTCATCTGTCCTGGTATTTGTTCTTCTGTCATCCCGTGTTGTTCTGTCAGTTGTAAGACAATATCTTTTATTATCTCAGGGTAAGTCGTTTAATATACGTATTGTCGATTCATTTTTTCAGACACTTCTTTTCCTGCCAAAATCCTTTTTTGATACGCGTAAAACAGGAGATCTGGTTGCACGCCTGAATGATACGATGAGAATACAGAGAGTGATTTCTGATTTAGTAAGTGTGTATATTATTGATATTCTTGTAATGGTCATCACTCTTGTTATGGTTTTTCATTATTCGGTAACAGCCGGTATCATATCCATTCTCTCCTTGCCGGTCATGTTTTTTATTGTTTTCAGTAAGAATAAAACAATAATCAGATCGCAGCACGACCTGATGGCAGGTTATGCCTTAAATGAAGGAAATTATATAAACTCTCTGAAAGGTAATGCTGAAATAAAAAGTATGAACTGGCATAAGATTTTTTCAGCAAGGAATAAACAAATATTTTCTCTTTTTCAGGAAAGAGTCTATTCTCTTGGTAAGATTAAAGCCGGTCTGGGACTTACAACAGGACTTGCAGGTAACCTGTATCTGATGGCATTGCTTGTATATTCATCACTTGAGGTTATCCATTCTCAAATGACAAAGGGCGAACTAATGGCTATTCTGTCGCTTAGTTCTACACTATTGCCTTCTGTATTGAATCTGGCTCTTATGGCTATTCCCTTTAGTGAGGCTAAGGTGGCAATAGAAAGAATGTTTGAGTTTACAAGGATTAGTCCTGAATCTTCTTTCAGGGATAATAATGAAAGAGGTATGGAGATCACTAAAGTAAGTCTGAAAAATATTTCATTCCGCTTCCCCGGACAAAGATTATTTCTGTCAGATATAAGTCTTGATATCGGAAAAGGCAGACTTGTTGCTCTGGTGGGAGAATCAGGCACAGGCAAGAGTACACTCCTGAATATTATTATGAAATTTTATTCCCCTGAGTCGGGCCGGATAATAATTAATGATGACACCGATTATGAAAAAATATTGCCTGGGAAATGGAGAGATTCTGTAGGCTTGATTCCTCAGGATGTACATCTTTTCAATGGGACAATACTTGAGAACATTATACCTGAGCCAACAGAAGAGAAAGTGAATAAACTTTTAAAGATGACATCAGATTATGGTCTGGACTCTTTTATTAACAGTATGCCTTTGGGATTTGCAACTGTTACAGGAGAGGATGGAGTAAAGCTCTCAGGAGGCCAGAAGCAGGTAGTTGCTTTTATGAGGGCTCTGATCAAAGAACCTGATATCCTTTTGATAGATGAAGGAACATCGGGAATGGATCGTGATACAGAAGATCATTTCCTGAAAATACTGATGAGGATAAGAGATGAAACAGGAATATTGCTGGTTACTCACAGGATAAATTTTATCAGAAAATTGTGCGATTATGTTTATATACTGGAAGAAGGTAAGATAAAAACATCAGGCACCCATGATGATCTTATCTGTACCGATAATATCTACAAACGTTTCTGGGAAGATTTTAACTAAAGAAATGTTCGGGTACGATAATATCGGACTCTTTATTTTTTCTTTAATATTGCAGATAAACAGGTTGTTTTCTGCGGGCAGAAACCGAAAAGCCTTAACAGAGTAGGTGGAATGAAATGTCTGATCATGAATAAACTTACTTTCAAAGAGATGGAATCTGTTTCTGGAGGTGATTGGCTTAACAATCATACATGGAGACAGCATTTGATTTGCATTGGCTTTGGTGCTCTTGCTGCTGCAGGAGGTCCCTTGGCAACTGCAGGGACAATGGCCCTGTGCTATATGTCATTGGATTGATTGAATTCAGTATTGGATACCTGATTTGAATCAGGTATCCAATATATGTTAATAATGTTTTTAGTATGACATTGAATTGATATAATGATATTTTTGGATTTCATCGGTAATTCTGTTAAAAGATCAGTCAGAAATGCCAGGTTTGACCTGAGCCTGATAATAAAAATCATTTCGTGGATATCAATCTTATACGTTTTTGTTGTATTAATTTATGCAGGCTATGATTTCAAAAGAGTAATACAGACAATCGATCCGGCATTGAATCCGGTAACCCTTGTAAACCACGCATTACTGCATCTCTGTGCAGCAGCTGTAATACTTCAGTTTTTTTCAACAAAAGGTTTCCTGAAAGAAATCATTACATATCTTCATTTACCTGTCAAAAGGAATAAAATATTATCATATCTGCTCATAACAGCTCCTGCAAATTATGTAATGGCAGGCCTGTTACTGTTTTTCATTCCATACTCCTTACGGGTCATACTCCCATATTATAGTCCCCAACAGTATGTGTTTTACATCAGCGGGTTGTTAATAATCTTCTTATCAGCCGCATATCTTAGTTTATTCTTTAGAAATCTTTTTGAAATTTCTTTATTTTATATTATCCTGCCCTTTTGTTTGATGATAGGTTTTTATATCCTGTCTTTGCTTGCGAATATTTCTTTTACAACTATATCTGATTTTGTCTTCGCGCAACTGATAAATCAAAATATATATTTTATGGTTTTCTTAATAGTGTGCCTGACAGGACTGATAACTATTAATTTTCTACTGTTAAAAAATATTATTTACAGGATATATCAGGATCAGAAATATCAGTCAGATTACCCGTTTCTCATGAATCCATATTCTTTTAACAGTGATATAATAAATTATGCCTTAATGGAAATTAAGCTCATAATAAGGAATAAGAGGTTAAGGGGTTTTTTTCTTTTTGCTCTCATACCCCTGGTGTTGTTTTATGCTATTCTGCCTGAGAATGATGAAGGCCTGTATTTTACATTTGGAATATATATAATGATAAGTGGTATGTTCGGCTATATTTTCCTTCAATATCTCTTTTCATGGGAAAGCAGTTTCTTTGATTTTCTTATGTCGAAGAAATTTGATATGCTGAAGTATCTGAAGTCGAAGTATTGGATTTATTCTATTTTGAGTCTGATAGTTTTCATGGTTTTTCTCCCACTGCTCAGTCAATCGAAAACAGAGATTCACATGTTCTTATCAGCTTTATTATATAATTCAGGATTCGGGTATTTTTTGTTTTTCTTTCTTGCGAGCTACAACAGATCGCGGATAGATCTTGAGGGTAATGTTTTCTTTAATTATCAGGGCTTGAACAAAGTCCAGTTTCTGGCATTGACAATAATTATCTTATTGCCTTTACTTTTGATTTTTGCTCTTTCATTTATTATGACTCTGACACAAAGTCTGCTGATTATGAATTTTTTGTCGCTGGTTCCTTTATTATATCAGAACAGAGTCTGGCAGATTATCATAAATCAGTTATTAAAAAGAAAGTATATTAATTTGCAAGGATACAGGACATGATCAGAATAGAGAATCTGCTTAAAAAGTACGGAGATACTGTTGCAACAGATATCGGAGCTTTGAATATAGATAAGGGTGAAATATGGGGGCTTGTCGGGAATAATGGTGCTGGTAAGACAACCCTGCTGAGGCTGATGCTAGACCTGTTGAAACCTGACAGGGGGCAGATTTTTTCTGTTTCTGTTCCGGTAAGCAAGTCAGAACATTGGAAGGAATATACAGGTTCATTCATTGATAATAATTTTCTTATAGAATTTCTTACTCCAAAGGAATACTTTGAATTTATCGGGAAGATATATGGCATGAAGAAGGATGAATTATATGAAAAGCTATCCTCTTTTAGTCATTTTTTCAGTATTTCGCAGGCGGAAGCCGGGAAATATATAAGAAAATTATCTTCGGGCTTTAAGCAAAAAACAGGTATTGTGGGAGCTCTTCTGTCAACACCTGAAGTACTGATACTGGATGAGCCTTATAATTTTCTGGATCCCAGTTCACAGATAATATTGAACAAGATCTTGCTTTCTTCTTTTCAGAACAGTACAAAAACGATCATTCTATCGAGCCATAACCTGAAGCATATATCTGATATCTGTACCAGGATTGCGTTAATGGATAAGGGGAAGATTATTAAAGATGTACCCAATACCAGCGAGACCATGGCAGATATTGAGGATTATTTTAATAACCAGACAGGAAGTTAAGAGATAAAGCTTTCAGATACCTGGAGAAATCACCGGGTCCTGATCTGTCAGTCTCATCAATGACTAAAACTAATATTATTAGACTTCTTTTAGTAAAATTTTTTTAAAAAAAATTGATGAGTCCGGTATTATCGGACTCTTTTGTTTTTTATTTGTTACTGCAGACGGACAATTCGTTTATCTGCAGGCAGATACCGAAAAGCCTGAAAAGAGTAGGTGAGAGAAAAATTATATTACTATGAAAGAACTTACTTATAGTCAAATGGAAGTTGTAAGCGGATCCCGTGGTTGCGGAAAAGTCGGAGCTGGTTTCAGTGTTGCCGCTGGTGTATTTATGATGATTGCTTCAGCCACAAATCCTCTTACAATAGTTGGAGGAATAGCATTAGGATATTCAATTGCAACCGGGATTGTGGGAGTTGGCTGTGGTTTAGCGGAGTTAGCAAGTTAAGCTATCTAATATTTTTATTCTGTCATTGAGTTTATGATGTAAAATTGAAGACCTTAAAGGATGTTTAAATAAATTTTTTAGTTATTTTAATGGTCTCATAATCTAAATTATTTCTAATGGAATATCAAATAATACAGAAACATTTTATGTTAGTATTTTCC
>DAINPM010000106.1:0-5639 GCA_036743455.1 Bacteroidales bacterium
CCACTCACAGAAAAATGGAACTTGATTTTGCCGGTGAGCTTAATTTATCCGGCAGTGTATGTGGTGCCGGTCCGTATGATATTTATGATCTTCTTGCAGAAATACTGGAGTTGCAAGAATATCCGATACCATCCTATATTGGTTATATATTAAATTCATACTCATTTTATGATCAGTTTTCCAATCCGTTAACGGACATCCTTAAAGAGCCTTATGCTTCGGATCTTGTTTCCTTGTATGACGGAAGTATGAGTCTCGGAGAGATTAACAATCATCTGACAACAAATATCTCAGATTTATTTAATTCTGATTTTCTTGCTGCTTATGCCAGCTCGGATGACTATTCCTCTGTAAGAGGAGCTATGGTCAATAACAGTATCCCTGCCTGGAATACTGCAGTGCCTTTGTTCCTTGGACATGGTGATGCTGATTCGGACGTATATGTATCGGCAACTGAAAATATGTATGACGCTATGATAAATGCAGGTACTTCTCCGGCTATCTGCAGTAAGGTTATATACAGTGGTCTTGATCACAGGGAAGCCATAGTGCCGTGTATTAGGGATGGGCTTCTGTTTATTCTTGATTTAAGAGACTGAAAGGTGCCGGATCATTCATAATTTAATCAGTGATATTGTGGCAAGAAAGAGGGTAAAACCTTTACTGGAGAAAATCCGGATAACAGACATAGGTGCTGAAGGTAAAGCATTAGCCAGAGTTGACAATCAGGTGATCTTTGTTCCGATGTTGGTACCGGGTGATATTGTCGATATACAGGTAACGAAGAAGCATAAAAAGTATATGGAAGGCAGGGTTGTCCGTTTTCATGAGCTCTCATCCGACCGTATAAAACCGGTATGCCGGCATTTTGGTGAATGTGGGGGCTGTAAATGGCAGCATCTGCCTTATGAATTACAGCTCAGGTATAAAGAAGAGCAGGTGATGGATAACCTCAGGCGTATTGGGAAAACAGATATACCCGATAATATGCCGATAATAGGTTCAGAGGAAATTTTCATGTACAGGAATAAACTTGAATATACATTTTCAGACAAGCGTTGGCTTACATGGGAGGAAATGAATTCCGGCACTGATACAGGCGGGAATGATGCTCTCGGTTTTCATGTCCCCGGTTTGTTTGATAAAGTGATGGATATAACAGAGTGTCATCTGCAGCCGGAACCTTCAGGTTCAATAAGAGATGCTGTGAGACGCTTTGCTCATCGCAAAGGATACCAGTTCTTTAATCTGCGCCAGCATACAGGTTTTCTACGCAATCTGATAATACGCAACACCCTGGACGGAAAATTTATGGTGATAGTGGTTTTCTTCCTTGATGAGAAAAAGAGGATAGAAGAACTTATGGAATTTCTTGCATCTGAATTTCCACAGATAACATCATTATTCTATGTGATTAACAATAAAGCTAATGATTCCCTTTTTGATCAGAATCCGGTGCTATACAAAGGAGACAGTTTCCTGACTGAAGAAATGGATGGGCTTAAGTTCAGAATAGGTCCAAAATCTTTTTACCAGACTAATACAAAGCAAGCTTCTGTCCTGTATGGTATTGCAAGAGATTTTGCGGGGTTGACAGGGAAGGAAATTGTTTATGACCTCTATACAGGAACAGGAACGATCGCCAGTTTTATTGCTCCATCTGCTGAAAAAGTGATTGGGATTGAGTATATCGAAGAAGCAGTAAACGATGCACTGATTAACTCACGAATAAATAATATTTCAAATACATTTTTCTATCACGGGGATATTAAAAATATATTGTCGGAAGAGTTCGTTAAGGATAATGGTCATCCTGATGTTATCATTACTGATCCTCCGAGAGCAGGAATGCATCCGCAGGTGATTGAAAGGATTGTTTCAATCTTACCCGAAAGGATTGTGTATATAAGTTGTAATCCTGCAACTCAGGCACGAGATATTTTCCTTTTATCGGATAAGTTTTATGTGTCTGGTGTGCAGCCGGTTGATATGTTTCCACATACACACCATATTGAAAATGTTATACTTATGAACAAAAAAGGAGGGAATGGTTAATAAACTCCTGTTGATGAGAATAAAATTAATGTATCTTTAACTCCTGCGAAAAAATGCCTTTATGGACTACAGCAATCATCAGAATCTTGATCTTGTCTCCCTGGTTCAGAGTCAGAAGATGGAAGACCATCTTGCCAGCCTGCAATATGCCAGGATGATTCAGAGAGCTTTGTTGCCTGATCCGGAGATGCTTAAAGGACTTTTTAAAGACCATTTTGTTTTGTTTTTGCCGAGGGATATAGTGAGTGGCGATTTCTACTATGTTTTCAGTCGTAATCAGTATATATGTGTTGCAGCCGGTGATTGTACAGGTCATGGTGTCCCGGGAGCTCTTCTGAGCATTCTCGGGATTAGTTTTCTTAATGATATCCTCCAGTTGAGGAGTGATCCTAAGGCCAATCGTATTCTTAATCTGATGAGAGAAAAAGTCATGAAAGCTCTTCATCAGACAGGAGCCAGGACAGAAGCTAAAGATAGTATTGATATAGGATTGTGTATCATTGATCCGACAGAAGGGAAGCTACAGTTCTCGGGTGCTAACAGACCATTAATAAGAGTTAGAGAGGGTTCTCTGTCAGAGTTCAAACCTGACAAAATGACTATCGGAGTTGCTCCGGTAAGAGAACAACCTTTTACAAATCAGATACTGGATATTTTACCAGGTGATACATATTATCTTTATTCGGACGGTTTTTCAGATCAGTTTGGAGAAGAAACAGATAAAAAATTTAAACAAAAGCAACTGAAAAATTTGATTGAATCTATCTCGGATTTGTCTATGACCAGACAAAAAGCCTTTTTGAAGGAAACATTTTTCCAATGGAAAGGTAATTGCCAGCAGATAGATGACGTTCTTATTTTCGGTTTTAAAATATAGTTTTTCAGGAGTATGATGAAGCTTATTGCTTTCAGAATAAGGAATTTCCGGTCAATAGTAGATACCGGATGGCAATCTTTATCTCCTGATAACATTACATGTCTGATAGGTCAGAATGAGTCAGGGAAGACTTCTATACTGGAAGCACTGAGGGTGTTTTATACTGAAACCATCTCTGAAGATGTATTACGAAGTGACCTCTCTATGCCTGATGTAAGCTGTCGCTTCAGTGTCCCTGAGGGATGGCTTTTGAAGATAACAGATAATGGAGGTACGGAACTTAAAGAACTTTTATCAGGTCTGTCGCATATTGAATTGACAAGGAGCTGGTTGCCTGATCTCTCCTCTGTTATAAAAGTAAGTGGGTCTGTAAGCCAATATCTCGATTCTCTCGAAGATGCATGGAGAATATATCTGGGCGATGTTACTGTTAAGATGGAAGAAGAGCTGTCAAATATTTCCAGCCTGGAAATGGCCCTCGAGAATCTTAAAGCTAAGGAATCACAATTGAGAGACCAGCTTCCAAATCATGATACGAAGAAAAAAGGCATTAAGGGGATATTTATGAAAAATCAGACCGAAGATGTTCCCTTAATTGCAGAAGACCCGGCTGTGATTGTTGAACTCAATGAGGTGCTGAAACAAAAAGACAAGCTTAGCAAAGAATTGTTGTCCAGGCAACTAATGAAAAAGGCAGGAGAAGACTGGAGGAATTTGCTGGATAAATGTAATGCACTTGAAAGTCATCTTTCAGAACTTTCTCAGAAACTGGAGGAACGACATCAACAAATGGCCTTCCTGATGAAACCAAATGATGAGGATGATCTGGCATGGAAAAATGTTCTGAATGACTACAGAATAACCAGAAGAGACAGAGATATAACAAAGGCTGAGCTTGACAGACATATTGCATATGCTGGGTACATAATGGACGAATGCAATGAAAAAGAGGCCAATACAAAGGTTAACGATATAATTCAATCGTATAAATCACAATATAACAGCGAAATTCTTGGCAGGAAATATTTTGAGTATTGCCCGGTTTTTGAGGTCTTTGAAGATTTTGGAAGTCTTCTTCCCAACCGTATTGATCTGGATGATATTATTTCCGGTAATGAAAATGTTGAAGGTTATAAAGCTGCCCGTAATTTCCTTTCAATAGCACAACTTGACTATTCATTTTTTCAGCAGCCATCAAGTCGTATTTTGAAACAGAAAATTGAAAATCTGAATTATACTCTCACAACCAATTTTCAGGATTTCTGGCAACAGTCTATTGGCCGTAACAATAAAATACATATTCAGTTTGAACTGGACCATTATAATGCCTCTTTTGGTGACAAAGCAGGTAAACCATACCTGGAGTTCTGGATAAAGGATGATGGGGAGAGGTTATATCCGAAACAAAGAAGTCGTGGTGTCAGATGGTTTCTTTCTTTTTACATGGAATTGAAAGCATCTGCAAACATTAATAAAAGGATGGTTTTACTTATTGATGAACCCGGAGTGAGTCTTCATGCAAGGGCACAGGAAGATGTTCTGAAGGTTTTTGAAGATATTAAGGATAAAATACAGGTTATCTATACAACTCATTCTCCTCATCTTGTAGAGATAAACAAACTGCATCGTATACTGGCTGTACAGAGAGATGATCTTGATAGTCTGAGAAGTACAACCAGGATACTGGATCCACTGCGTTTATCTGCCGCTTCTCCCGACACTCTTACTCCTTTGCAGAGCATACTGGGCAATCCTGTTGCAGGAGAAGGTTTCTCATCAAAAAAATTCAATCTGATTGTTAATGATACAGGATCCTATTACATGCTGAATGCCATTATTCATCTGACAGGCTTCACCAACAGGATAAACGTTATCCCTTCAACTAATGTTTCTTCTATTCCTCTGTTGTGTAATGTTCTTATGGGATGGGGGCTCGAGTTTGCTGTTCTGCTTTTCGAAAATGATAAGGAGAACCAGGTGGCAGGATTACTGAAGGATACTATTTTTAAAACTGACAATAGTGGCAGGGATCTTATTGTCAGGATGCCGGAGTCTTTATACAATGCAGAAGATCTGTTATCCACTCTGGATTTCAAGAATCATATCCTTAAGACCAGAGAAGGGATTACTGTGGCAAATTCAGAGTATGTAAGGGATAAAAAATTATCCAGAGGTTTTCTCTTTTCCAGGTTCCTGACTGAAGTTACTTCCGGAGGAATTAAAATAAAAGATTTTGATGAAGAGTCTCAGGAGAATTTCAGGCAATTGATAGATGTATTAAAAGCAATGAAATAAGTTAATGTTTATTTTGCAAGTTCTACGTGATTTTCTAATTTTGTCGGGCTTAATCAGGAACAGGGTGATTTATCTCCTTAATCACTGTCCCTGCGAAAAGAACGGAGTTCTTTCATAAGTATCAGGAGAGATGGGTGAGTGGCTTAAACCAGCAGTTTGCTAAACTGCCGTATGGGTAACTGTACCGGGGGTTCGAATCCCCCTCTCTCCGCAAACAGGTCCATAACCGTACGCCAAAGGCGTACGGTTTTTTTATTCTGAGAAGTCCGCATCAGGTTTACCTGAGAGCGGGCTTCTCAGAATAAAAACCCTTATGAGTGCAACGAATAAGGTTATGGACCTGTTTGCTGGTTCCTCCCCCCGGGGATCACGAGCCGCCGCCAGGCGGTGAGTAATCCCTGTTTACTATCAG
>DAINPM010000107.1:0-5449 GCA_036743455.1 Bacteroidales bacterium
GGTGAGTAATCCCTGTTTACTATCAGAAGTCCGCATCAGGTTTACCTGAGAGCGGGCTTCTCAGAATAAAAACCCTTATGAGTGCAACGAATAAGGAGATGGACCTGTGCAGAGAAGCTAATAAGGATTCCGGAGTCAGAAGAGTATCCCGGCCAGACAGGCAGAAACATAGGAAGCCATAGTGCCACATATCATTGATTTGAACCCCAATCTGGCAAGATCTGCTTTACGTTCCGGGACCATTGTTCCCACTCCTCCTATTTGTATAGCTATTGAACCAAAATTAGCAAATCCGCATAATGCAAAACTTGCAATGATTATAGATTTAGCGCTCAGTGTCCCCTGTGCGATCATTGGAGCCAGATCAGTATAAGCCACAAACTCATTTATGACCATTTTCGTTCCCATCAATGATCCCACATCGAATGATTCGGTTACAGGAACACCCATTACTATTGCAAAAGCAGAAAAGAAGACACCGAATACATCTCGGAGTCTGAGGTTTTCCACATTGAGTCCCATAAAGTCCAGTGACACACCGGTCCAATTGAGAAACAACCCGAAGTATCCAAGTAGAGCATCAATAAGAGCCACGAGGGCTATTACCCCTATCAGCATGGCTATCACGTTTAAAGCAATTCTCATGCCGTCGGAAGCCCCATGAGATATAGCATCCATCAGATTGGCATGTTCCTTTTCAACTTTCAGTTTTACTTGTCCCTGGGTCTGGGATTCCTGTGTTTCGGGAAAAACGATCTTTGCAATGACAAGCGATCCGGGAGCAGCCATCAGGCTGGCTGCAAGGAGATAGGCTGCCGGAACACCCATAGAGATATAAACAGCCATCACACCACCTGCTATAGTAGCCATACTACCGGTCATTGTAGCAAGAAGTTCCGACATTGTCAATCCTGACAGATAAGGCCGTATCATTACCTGGGCTTCAACCTGGCCTACAAAAGCACTGGACACATTTGCAAGGGCTTCACTGCCGCTGACTCTCATAACCTTGTGGACAAACTTTGCCATAACGGCTACTATGCGCTGCATCAGTCCTACATGATAGGCCATGGCAACAAGAACACAAATAAAAATTATAGTAGGCAGCAATGTAAAAAGAAAGACACCTCCGGATACTATCTGAGGAGGGAGGGCATCAGATATATGCATCAGATCGCCAAAAATGAAGGTTCCGCCTTCCTGAGAAAAATGCAACAGTTTATTGATCACCTTCCCAAGCCACTCAAAAATTGTCTGACCAAGAGGTACTTTAAGAATAAAAACAGCCAGTACAAGTTGTAACAGTAAGCCTGTTACAACTAATCTCAGGTTAATAGCTTTACGGTTGTTTGACCATAAATATGCAAGACCCAGAATAACTATAATACCTATTATACCTGTAAATCTTGCCATCCCATAGAGATTATAATAAATACGGCATAAACATACATTTTTTATTTTTATTTATTCCTATTCATGTATGTTTTTGGCATATTGTATTATATGTGAAGTCCTGCCTGCCCCTGCAAAGGCAGAGCCCTGTAAATGATCCGGGCATCGGACGCCGGAATGCGTATCTTTATAAAAGGTTGATATTCCGGCACTTTAAAAAGAAAAACTTTTTTAAGATCCTCAAAGATCATTCTTATCCTTTGCCACAGAACAAAAGAAAAACATACAAACCGGTCTCCGGGATAGAGTCCTCTTTCATCCTGATAAATCAATAACCTAAGACCTTTATCAAACTCCAGTATAAAGAAGACTGGTTTTTGTTCAGCTGTATCAGGAATGATATCCGGCCGGTATTCTGAGGTATCTCTTGGAGCCATTTTTTTCATTATCGGCTCCCTGGGAATTGTTGAATAACTCTTTCGTATGGTCAGTGGTTCTGATAACATTGAAGTCATTATATACTCATTTCCCTTTCTCAGCAATCTGCTCATGCGGTAAGCTGCAATATGTGATGAATGAACAGTCAGCCCGCTTATTTCCAGATTAACCATACTATCAGGTATACTGACAGTCAGATACACTGAATCAGTTTCAGCCATAGCCAGTTTTGCCTGGAGAAAGGATTTCTGTTTAAGAAGACTGAGATATGTTGAATCCTTTATTATTTTTTCGTTAATACTGTTATTTTCATCCTGTACAAACCCGTATTCACCATACAGGGCATCTTTTTTTCTTACCGGGGCCAGCAATGACATAACAGTATAGTAAACCAGGAATAACAGAAACAGTATCCTTATGAAAATTCCGGAATTATTTGCAGGCTTTTTCTTTTTAAAAGGTTTCGTCATATTAAGATTTATGTTTCTGTCATTAGAAAATATACACTAAAGAGCCTATTGACAGAGTTTTAAAGACTGCCTCCAGGTCTTCATCGTTCAGTCGGACACATCCGTGAGTCACCGGCATACCGAGGAAGCGTTTGTAAAGAGTGCCATGAATCAGATAGCCATCACCAAGACTCATTGCGTATTCACCCAGAACGCCATATTCATAACGTGAAGGATGATTATAGGGAGGTACCGGCAAGCCCTCTTCCACAAAAGCCCAATCAGGTTTTGTCCAGACAGGATTAACAACTTTACCCTGAATCCTGAATTTGCCCTTCGGTGTTTTAAATATCCAGCTTCTCCCTTCCTCTGTCATTAACAAAGTATAGCTACCTGAACTACAATGACCTTCCCTGACAAGTTTTCTGTTTCGGTAAAGATAAAACAGGTTTTCTGTAGTATTAATAACAAGATATGACTGTCCGGATGTATATCTGTTATATCTGTTAGTAAGACCTTGTATATCCCTCTTGATGCTGGCAATATACCTCCTGTATTCCTGTTCATCATTCAGATCCCCGGAAACAATACCATCTGAATTGTCTCCTGTTGATATTTCCTGTAAAGCAGGAATAACCCAAATAAAAAAAGAAAAAAGTAATATATAGAATGAAATTTTTCTTACAGCAGGAGGTATCTTAATCAGCAATATTGTTAATCTTTTACATGCTGAAGTATTATCCGACAAGGCATTTACAGTATCATAATCAATATCTGTTTCCAGGTTTTCCGGAACAGGTGATTCATTATTCAGTACGGGATCTTTTTTCATCAAAGTCTTTTATCTGATAACACTATCCAGCTCTAACATTGATCCTACAATGGTTACCGGTGTTCCTATCCTGACAAGATCAAATAATTCATCCATTTCTTTATCAGTCAAAGCGACGCATCCTTCTGTCCAGTCAATACCTTTCCCCCCATGTCCGTGTATTTCTATCATCCCCCCTATTCGTGAAGAATGAGGAAGGATACCCCGGGCAAGTGCAGTTTGAAAATCTGCTGTGTCCTCATCATTAGGATAATTCAGAAGCAGGGCTTTGTAGAAGACAGTACTGTCGTCTCTCAGTTTTTTTGACACCATATACATCCCTTCCGGTGTTGCTTTATCTCCCAGGACTTTTTTGTCTCCCACCCAGTTCGGACCAAGCTCTGCAGAATATTCTGAATGTTTTCGGCCATCATAATAAACGTGCAGCTTTCTGGAAAACTTATCTACTATTATTGAATAATCGTTTATGGAATCAGAGATTGCAAGAGTGCTGTCAACCCAGGTTTCCCACTTTGGATACAGACTGAAATAGTTACTAAGACTGGCCTGTGAATATTCATAAGCTGAAGCCAGATAGTATTCTGCTTCATTGATCTTTTTTTCAGCAACTGAATAATCATAGTTTTTCCAGGCTGTTTCACCTTCCTTAAGCAACAATTTTCCTTGCATAATACGCTCTCTGATATCAGATTTCAGAGGATAGTTTCTAAACCTGAGGTCAATTTTTTTCTCAATATCCCTTAGGACCATAACTCTTTGCATATAACTCACTTTCGGTTCAGAAATATTGTTTTCAAATACTTTGGAGGCTAGATGTGATCTTAAAACAGACAGCCCTGCATATCTGATTACTTCATTATAGTTTCTTTTATAGATAAACCTTTGATTCTCCTTTTCCCATGAGAACATCGCTGAATCCAGATAAGCACTGGCTTCGGTATACAAATGTTCTGCATAATAATGGGCATTTTTTCCCCTGGCTTCTGCAAGTGAGTATCTTGCTTCCCTTATTTCTTTTTCCGGGGAAGGGGGTACAGAATAAAACAGCAAAAAAACTGTCAAAAATGTAAACAGAACCGTAACAGTAATAAGAAGTATTCGTTTCCTGCTCTTTTGCATTTGAGAATTATATATTGAAAGAGAGGGTATCTTATAAGTACCCTCTCAGATTTCCCCGGGCTTATGACCCTGAGGAACATATATTGTTTATCAGACACTGGTCTGCCACTTCCGGCGTAAAAGGGGTAAATGATAGACCCTTCTGAAAAGCCATACACAAAAGGTATCAGAATCTGATTCTTGCTTTTGTCAGAACCTCTTTGATTTCGGCATTGATGCTATCTGATTTTTCTCTTGCCTCAGTTACTTTATTGAAAGCATCCATAAAAA
The DNA here is from genome assembly GCA_036743455.1 of Bacteroidales bacterium. GTDB lineage: Bacteria > Bacteroidota > Bacteroidia > Bacteroidales > VadinHA17 > LD21. Next base: position 4,501 of record DAINPM010000107.1, read on the forward strand.
GACCTTCATCGAATGAACTCTGAGCTTCGGCAACAGTTTTATCAATAGCAGCAAGATCAGCTTTTATAGCTTCAATAACTGCTGCACCTTCCTTACCTCTAGGCAGTCTGACAACAAGTCTTGCATTCTCAGCAACAACCGACTTGATATCATTCAACATCGTTTCAGCCTGACCTTTTATTTCCTCTTTTTTCCCTTCGACCCGGGAAGCCAGTTCATTGGCCTGAGCCTGTACTGAAGAAAGATCCTCCTTTATATCACCGAAATTCTTGAATAATTTGCCTTTCTGGACTTCAATGGCAGCATTCACGGAATTAAGAGAATCCTGCAATACAGCAAATTCGTCGGCAAGATAAACATCAACTTCTGCTTCCTGAGCTGCAGTGATAGCAGCATTTGTCGACTCTATAGCAGCCTGTGGAACTTTGCCACAACCTGAAAGGAAAGCAATAACGGCAATAAATGCCAATACAGAAAATAACTTGTTTTTCATTTTAATAGTTTTTAATACCTGATTTGATTTTTAATACTTTGTTTGTTATTTAATTATGAACCCTTTTTTATTATATACCGGTTCCTAAATAACGTTGCGAAGTTAGTAATTTTATATAACATGGTATAAATTTTTTCACATTTATTAATCTTATTATGTTTATATCCATGCAGATAATAACCTTACCGAGTCCTGTCAGGCACATGATATATTAAATGTCAATAAATAATAATCAATGCTTCTCTGGCAGTTGGAATGTCAATTTCCAATACCCGGGGAAAGGATCACCACCCATCACAACAAAAACCTTGAGGGATTGACTTCAAATTGATTATTCTTATTGACGATATTTTTCCCGGAGTTGAAGAAGTTGAAATAGTTTAAGGGGGTTTAACAAACTGTTTAACACGGAATAAGAATTTGACAAACTGAGATGTCTTCTCTCGGGTAAACCTG
>DAINPM010000108.1:0-5441 GCA_036743455.1 Bacteroidales bacterium
TGAAGGACAGTGCAATGGTTATCTCAGCTCCCTTCAGAGCCATCAGCAGGAAACTATCCGACAGTTCCCTTGTTGAGATCGTTGAAAAAGATGATCTTTACGAATAATAATACCCGTATAATCTTCCTGATAATATGATACTTTGTCTTGAGACAGCTACAGATATTTGTTCAGTTGCACTCTGCAATGAAGACAGTATAAGAGGCCTGAAAGAAAGTACCCTGGAGAGATCCCATGCCAGTTCACTTACCGTTCTGACTGAAGACATCCTGAAAGAGGCCGGAATAAAAGTTGCAGATCTTGAGGCTATTGCTGTAAGTAAGGGTCCCGGATCATATACCGGACTCCGGATAGGTGTCTCCACTGCAAAAGGGCTGGCCTATGCTTCATCTGTACCCCTAATCGGGATCGATACAACCCTTTCAATGTATTACGGTTTTATAACTTGCTTTAAAGAAAAACATAAGATCAGAAAAGACGACCTTTTTTGCCCTGCTATTGATGCAAGAAGGATGGAGATCTATTATTCTGTTATCGACACTGCAGGCAATACAGTGCTTGATACCCGCGCTGAAGTGATAGGACCGGATTCCTTTACAGACCTGCCTCCTTCATCACGTATTTTCCTCTTCGGTAACGGAGCAGATAAATGCCGGAATGTCATCAGGCGTGAAAATATTATCATCGAAGACGATTTCAGAATATCTGCTTCATATATGCAAAAACCTGCATATATAGCTCTGAAAAACAAACAACTGGAAGATATAGCTTATTTTGAACCATTTTATCTAAAAGATTTTCTGACTACCTTACCTGTCAAAAATATTTTAAAATAATAATTTGGTCCGGAAATTGTTCGTTGATGATAAACAATGATGAAAAAAACAATATTTTTCTGCCTTTTTGCACTTTTCTTTGCTTATGCCAAAGGACAGATCACAACGTATCAGCCCGGAGAAAAGATCTTCTATACAATACACTATGGTTTACTAAAAGGCGGAGAGGTAAGCCTTCAACTCTCAAGAGATACTGTCAATGGCATTGAGGCATGGCATTCAGTTCTCGATGGGAGAACAGTGGGACTGGTCGATGTTTTTTATGAAGTAAGGGATATATACGAAAGTTATATCAATCCTGCGACTGAACTGCCGCTTAAATCAGTAAGGAATATAAGCGAAGGGAATTACAAAAGGTATAATGAAGTACTCTTTGATCATAAAACGAGGCAGGATTCTGCCATATTAACAAGCCAGGCTTCAGGGATACATATTACCGAACAGGGGATACATGATATCCTGTCATGCTTCTACTGGTTCCGTAACAGAATACTACCCGGAATGCATGAGATGTCTATTGACGATTCATTTACTATCACAACATGGTTCACAGACGAACTATATCCTGTCATACTTAAATATAAGGGGACTGAAATTGTTAAAACAAAAGCCGGTAAGATAAAAGCCTATAAATTCAACCCTGTGACCGAAGTAGGCAGACTGTTTAAAACACAGGAAGATGTTTCCATCTGGTTCTCTGCCGATAAAAATTTTTTACCGGTTAAAATTCGTTTTAATATCTTTGTCGGAGCTTTTATGGTTGAACTGGCACATTATGAAAACCTGGTTTACCCGCTCGAGATAAGATATTAATACTTATATTACAAACATATTTATGGCTACTACTGCAGATTTCAGGAACGGATTGGTTATTGAATACAACAACGACCTTTATACCATTGTACAATTTCAACATGTAAAACCGGGTAAAGGACCGGCTTTTGTAAGAACAAAACTTAAGAACATCAAAACAGGAAGAGTCCTTGACAACACTTTTTCTTCCGGTACAAAAGTAAATGTTGCAAGGGTTGAAAGGCGACCTTACCAATATCTTTATAAGGATGAGATAGGATATTATTTCATGCACTGTGAGACTTTTGAACAGATACATGTCGAAGAATTCCTTATCGATAACCCCGAGTTTCTCATGGAAGGACAGACTGTTGAGATGGTTGTTCATGCCGATACAGAGAGTGTTCTTTCGGTTGAGCTTCCACAGTTTGTGGTTATGGAAGTTGTGTATTCCGAACCCGGAGTTAAAGGTGACACTGCTACCAATGCCTATAAACAGGCAAAAGTTGAAAACGGAAGTATAGTAATGGTACCTCTCTTCATTAATACAGGAGATAAAATAAAAATAGATACCCGCGCAAAGGCTTATGTGGAACGGGACAAAAGCTGACATATATTCTAATGAGAGATAAAAGGTTATTGAACGACAGACTAAAGGTTTTAAAATTCAAGCTCGATGCGCTTCTGGATATTACCACGTCGATAAATGCCAATCTCCCTACTGATCAGCTGCTAAATAAATATGAATCCATTCTCAGAGACGACCTGGGCATTGGGAAGATACTCATCTTCAAAAGATCAGATAACTGGGAATGTCTAATGAACGGCGGATTCTCCCCTACCCTGGAAAAAATTGATGTAGAAGAATCCCTCCTTCACCTTGACGATATCAGCTATGTGTCATCCGACATGGGATTTGAAGGAGTAGATATTATAGTGCCCGTTTTCAATAATAATATCCATCTGGCTTTTATCTTCATAGGCGATATTGAAGAGGAAGGTGAAGGAATGAGTCCTGTACTCAAACATCTTACTTTCATTCAGACAATATCCAATATTATAATTGTGGCTATTGAAAATATCCGCCTGCATAATGAGAGCCTGCGGCAGGAAGCTATCAAAAAGGAACTCGAACTGGCGTCCAGGATGCAGAAGATGCTTATCCCGGATAACAGCCATATGCCTAATACTCGGCATATAGTGGTTACCGGCTTCTATCATCCTCATTATGAGGTGGGAGGAGATTATTATGATTGCCTGAGCCTGTCACAGGACAAAACAGGTTTATGTATTGCCGATGTCTCGGGAAAAGGTATCTCTGCAGCCATCCTTATGTCGAATTTCCAGGCCAGCCTGAGAGCTCTTCTCTCAGCCGATACCAGCCTCATTTCGCTCATCCATAAACTCAATGACATTGTTAACTCAAATGCAGCAGGAGAAAGATTTATCACTTTCTTCCTTGCACGTTACGATGCCGGAAAAAAGGTACTGGAATATATTAACGCAGCTCATAATGCCCCTGTTCTCTACAACACTGAAACGGGCGATATCACCCATCTTACTTCATCATGTGTAGGTCTGGGCATGCTCGATGAGATACCCGAAATAAGCACAACAGAGATTGCAATTACTGCTCATTCGAAGATAATATGTTATACCGACGGCCTGTCAGAACTGAAAGGAGATGACGGGAAAGATATTGGGACAAAAGAGATAGTACGTCACATAACCAACAGCGATCCTGTTGAGATGAACCTGCGCAAAATGATTAGTTCCCTTGGTATTCCGGATTCAAACCCATATCTCTTTGACGATGTCTCTATTATTGCAGCCGATCTGCGTTAGACCTGAACAACTCGTATCAGATAGTAATTCTTCTTCCCTTTTTGAACAAGAAGGTATTTATTATTCAGAAGCTGGCTAGTACTTATAATAAGATCAGGATCATTGATCTTCTCCTTATTAAGACTAACTCCTCCTCCCTGCACCAACCGCCGCAGTTCACCTTTCGACTGAAAGACTTTTGTTTGCTCAGTACATAAGGAAGAGAATGTTATTCCGTCTTTTATAAAACCTTCTCTTACATCAAAAGTTGGTACACCGTCAAAAACTGAAAGGAAAGTGTTTTCGTTCATCTTCTTCAGTGATTCAGTTGTCCCTCTTCCAAATAATATCTGTGAAGCTTCGACAGCTGAATCATATTCATCTCTTGAATGAACCATAACCGTTATCTCTTCGGCAAGCTTTTTCTGTAATAAGCGTTCATGAGGAGATTGTTTATGTTTTTCTGTCAGCTCTCTTATCTCTTCAGGCGGAAGAATAGTGAAGATCTTGATGTATTTTTCGGCATCCTCGTCGGAAGTATTCAGCCAAAACTGATAAAAATGATAAGGAGAAGTTTTTTCAGGATCGAGCCATACATTACCCGACTCGGTCTTTCCAAACTTCGTTCCATCGGCTTTGGTGATAAGCGGAGAAGTGAGGGCAAAAGCCTCTCCTCCTGTCTTACGGCGGATAAGTTCTGTGCCTGTTACAATATTTCCCCACTGGTCGGAACCTCCCATCTGTAACTGACAACCCACTTCATTATACAGATGAAGAAAATCATAGCCCTGTACCAGCTGGTAAGAGAACTCTGTGAAAGACATCCCTTCCCTTATATCCGAACCCAGTCTTTTTTTGACAGAATCCTTTGCCATCATATAGTTGACAGTGATATGTTTTCCCACATCGCGGATGAACTCAAGGAAAGAAAATTCTTTCATCCAGTCGTAATTATTGACCATAAGAGCTTTGTTCTCCCTTGTCTCACTGAAATCAAGGAATTTAGCCAGCTGGCTTTTTATCCCTTCCTGGTTCTTTCTCAATGTTGCCTCATCGAGAAGATTTCTCTCTTCCGAGCGGCCTGAGGGATCGCCTATCATCCCTGTGGCACCACCTACGAGAGCGACAGGCACATGACCTGCTCTCTGGAAATGAACAAGAAGGAGGACCTGTACCAGATGACCGATATGAAGAGAGTCGGCACTGGGATCGAAACCCACATAACCGGTAGCTCTGCCTTTACTGAGTAATTCTTCTGTGCCCGGCATGATATCGTGTATCATACCTCTCCATTTTAATTCTTCGACAAAATTCATAAAGCCTGATTTGAGAAGTGCAAATATAGTAAAGACGTTTAAATAATTATATCTCTTGATTGCTCTTCCGGTTCAGGACTGGGTTTTAATCTGTCAAAGCTTTTTCTGAAATTGCCTTCCCCGAGGACAGGGAAGATAGCGGGTACTATATCAGAGATAGGCGCATATAATTTTGATTTGGCCATTGTCTCGCTGTTCATGAATGGTCTTCTTGCGTTGATAGCATTTATTATGGAGAAGATCACACTGAGAATAAGAATATATTTTATAAAACCGAACAGCCCTCCAAGTAATTTATTCAGTAATCCCAGAGATACTGCCCGGATAATTTTATCGGCGACTATACCCACAAAATGTATTACAATAACAATGACTCCGAAAGTTATCAGGAAAGCTATTATCCCGACAAACTGGCCTGACATATCGAACCATTCGTATAGTTTCCCTGCCGTGAAGGTTGAGAATTTAATAGCGCCCCATATACCCAGGATGAGTGCAGCCAGGGCAGCTATCTCTCGCACAAATCCGTCAATAAAGCCCCTTACTACTGCTATCCCCAGTATAATAAGGATCACTATATCAATCCAGCTCATTCATGATAAATTGAAGAAGTGAAAATATGAAAGATAATTGATTATACAAAATGTTGTTTTGAGTCAGAGTCGTGCAGGTC
>DAINPM010000109.1:0-5284 GCA_036743455.1 Bacteroidales bacterium
CCAGGTCACTGGCGAATCTTAAAAGCAGTAATTCACCCTGTTCTTTAAATAAGATTGATCTTCCTTTAAAGAAGACGTATGCTCTTACTTTGGCTCCTTCTTCAAGGAATCTGACAGCATGTTTAAGTTTAAAATTATAATCATGATCATCAGTGTTTGGGCCGAATCGTATTTCTTTTACGACTATCTTGGTTGCTTTTGCCTTCAGCTCTTTTTGTTTCTTTTTTTGTTGGTAAAGGTATTTCTGATAATCAATGATTTTACATACAGGTGGATCAGCATTCGGAGATATTTCAACCAGATCAAGTTCCATTTTATCAGCCAGTCTGAGTGCATCCTGGATACTCATAACCTGGGTTTCTATTTCTTCACCTACAACCCTGACCATTCTTGCGGTGATCCGGTTGTTAATTCTGTGAGCCGGCTGGGTGATCCTTGCGGGCCTTCTTCTGATTGGTCCTGTTATAATTCTATCCTCCTAATTTTAGTTACTATTCGGTTTGTTTTCATCTGTCAAAGTGAGAGCTCTTTATTTATTTCTTCTTTAATAAAACTGACGAAATCGTCAATTGTCATATTACCCTTATCCCCATCACCCTGTCTGCGAACAGACACAGTGTTGTTTTCAACTTCTTTTTCACCAATAATAAGAAGATAAGGAATCCTCTTTAATTCATTATCCCTGATCTTCTTACCAAGCTTCTCGCTTCTGTCATCAATTATGGTGCAAATATCGGAATTATTTAGAATTTGCAAAATATTTAATGCATAATCATTGAATTTATCGCTTACAGGGATAATAACAGCTTTTTCCGGAGCAAGCCACAGAGGGAATTTACCTGCAGTGTTTTCTATAAGCACTGCAATGAATCTTTCCAGAGAACCGAATACTGCACGATGTATCATTACAGGTCTGTGTTTTTGGTTATCACTTCCTGTATATGAAAGATCAAATCTTTCAGGAAGGTTATAATCGACCTGTATTGTGCCAAGCTGCCATTTACGTCCGATAGCATCCTTTACCATGAAATCGAGTTTCGGACCATAGAAAGCTGCTTCACCGCGAACAACAGTTGTGATCAGGTTTTTTTCGCCTGCGGCACTGATAATATCCTGTTCAGCTTTATCCCAGTTCTCGTCAGTTCCAATATATTTTTCTTTATTATCAGGATCACGGAGAGATATCTGTGCCGTAAAATCGTTGAGATTTAATATTTTAAAAATATAGAGTATAAGATCAATTATTTTTTTGAATTCCTCTCTCAACTGATCAGGTCTGCAAAAATGATGTGCATCATCCTGTGTGAAACTCCTTACCCTTGTCAGACCATGAAGTTCACCGCTTTGTTCATACCTGTAAACAGTGCCAAACTCAGCCAGTCTGACAGGTAACTCTTTGTAGGAATGAGGTGTCACATTGTATATCTCACAATGGTGCGGGCAATTCATCGGCTTAAGCATGAATTGTTCTCCTTCCTGGGGAGTAGACATGGGCTGAAAGGAACTGGAACCGTATTTTTCATAATGTCCGGATAACTTATACAGGTTCACATTTCCTATGTGCGGAGTCGCTACAATTTTATAGCCGTGTTTTTTTAAAAGTCTGGTGAGAAAATCTATAAGATTCTGACGTATATCCGCTCCTTTTGGTAACCATAGTGGCAGCCCCATACCTACCTTGGGTGAAAAGGAAAAAAGTTCCAGCTCTTTCCCTATTTTTCTGTGGTCTCTTCTCTTTGCTTCTTCCAGGATAACCAGATACTCATCAAGCATCTTTTGACGTGGAAATGAGATGCCATATATCCTTGTAAGCATCTTTCTCTTTTCATCTCCCCGCCAGTAAGCTCCTGCAATACTTGTAAGTTTGATGGCTTTGACATATCCTGTGGACGGAAGATGTGGTCCACGGCATAAATCAATAAAATTGCCACTTAAATATAATGTTATTGTTCCGTCTTCAAGCTCATTTATAAGTTCTGTCTTATATTCATCACCTTTTTTTGTGAAAAGATCAAGAGCTTCTTTTTTGGTAACTTCCCTGCGTGTAAAAGTTTGGTTAAGAGAAGCCAGTTCTTTCATCTTATTCTCGATTATGGGAAGATCAGCTTCTGTTATAACTGTATTGTCAGCAGGATCAACATCGTAATAAAACCCGTTTTCAATAGCCGGTCCAATACCAAATTTAATGCCAGGGTAAAGTAACTCAAGAGCTTCAGCCATTAAATGAGCAGATGAATGCCAGAAAGCATGCCTGGCTTCTTCATCGTCCCACTTATGCAGTTTTAATGTACTGTCATTATACAGAGGCCTCGACAAGTCATAGATTTCTCCGTTAATTGTGGCTACATATACTTCTTTTGCAAGTCCGGGATTTATCTGTTCAGCAATCTCCAGACTTGTGATACCTTTTTTGTATTCCTTTGTTGTCCCGTCAGGGAAAGTTATCTTAATCATCCAATATGTCTTATTCTTAATGGTCTGCAAAGATAATTATTATTTTAAAACGAATGACGGGAAACAGAGCAGATCATAATTATTATTATTCTCTGCGGTAATCCAAAGAAGATGGCATGTTATTTGATTTCTTTGACTGTAAACAATACTTTACTCCGATGAAAAATATTTTGTTTATACTGTTTCTAATTCCGGCAATAATGATTTCCTGTGAGTCATTTCCTGAAGCCGGTTTTGAAGTGGATACTGTTAATCCTGAAGTTGGACAGACTGTATATTTCTCCAGTCGCTCCCATAATGCACATGAGTATGAATGGGATTTTGGAGACGGGGTTGTTTCATATGAATCTGATCCTGTTCATGTTTATACCGGAACAGGAACTTTTGAGGTTACTCTGACAGTTTATTCGCATACAGGTGATTCGGATCAGACATCATTGATGATTGATGTAATGATACCAACGCTTCTTGAAATCACTGTCCTGGAATATTACGATGAATATGTTGTTCCTGATGCCAGTGTAAGACTTTATCCTACATTACTCGACTGGGAATTTGAAAGAGATCTGCAGGCCGAGGGCTATACCGACAATGAAGGGGTAGTGGTATTATCACATCTCGGACCTTATGTATATTATGTTGATGTCTGGGAAACAAATCATGATAATTATATCTTAAAAACGGATGACGTGGCATTTATCCGTACTTCAGAAATAATGCCCAATAAGATCAACAGGTTTACTGCATGGGTCGATGTTGTGGATCATGGGAAAAGTGGCCGGACAGGTAAAAAGGATTTCATAATAAAGAAAATAGAGCGTAGTAGTATTGAAAAACAATCACTTATAAACCCTTCAATAAATGAGAACTGGGTAGAAATGTATGAAAAAAGTGTAAGGGTTGGGAAATAAGCAGTGATGTTAACAATACAAGGGCTAATTGATTTACATGACTTGTAACAAATAAAAAGGAGTGCAGACTATCCATTTATCAACAGAGTTCTGCTCTCCTTACTTTTCATGATCTTATAAAAACTGATAACTAAAGACCTTTGGGTCCATCATATTCGTATGTGAACCAATTGAATGCAGCTGATCCTGATTCATCTTTCTCATTAAATGAATAAAGCCCAAGCCGTGTTCCTTTCCAGTTGCCAAAACTTGTCATGAAAGTATTACCAAGAGAAATGAAATTTTTATTATCAGTGCTGTACCAGAACTGATTATTATGGGTTTCAATATCCAGTGTAACTTTAAACCATATTCTTCTACCTCTTATAGCTTTTTCATCAGTTATTTTCCCCATTGATTCCATAAAAACAAATAACTGGTTGCCTTTTTTGGTAACACCAATAAGATTATTTGTTTTTCCTCCCATACTGCATAGACCTGCTTTTTGTCCTTCAGAGATATTACTCATATCCATTTCTGTTACAGCTTCACCAGTAAATCCCATGAGTTTTTGTGTCAGGGTATTTCTTGCAAGTACAAAATTTTCAGCTTTCCCGGCTTCCAGGGTTAAATAACCGTTTTTCTCAGTCAATGACCACCTGCTGTCGTCGGGATTATGGTTCCACTGCCATTGAAGACCCAGTTCCGGAGAATTAAAGTCATCATCACTTTGGGGGGCCTTAATTGAAGGATCGCCTTTTACATCAGGTTTTCTCCAAACATATACAGGTTCTCCAATACCGTTACGGTCGATGTCGACACCAATCACAGGCCAGTTGTCCTGCCATATAACAGGTTGAAGATGAACAATTCTGCCAATAGATCCTCTTGCCTGGAAATGGTAAAACCACCAGTCTCCCTCAGGCGTGTCGACAAGAGAGCCCTGGTGAGGACCGTTGATATTAGTACTTCCGGTTTCAAGGACGACCTTTTTTTCATATGGACCATATATATTTTTTGATCTCAGTATTGTCTGCCAGCCACCCTGAACACCACCTTCAGGTATACTCAGATAATAATAACCGTTAAGTTTATGGATCTTTGTTCCTTCAGCAACGGGACCGGTGTAAACGGTTACCCCGTCATCAAGGAGGGTTTTCCCGTCAGAACTCATTTTGTGTATTATGATAGGACCTGCTCCAACCTGGCTTCTTCCCAGGTATGCAGTACCATCATCGTCCCAGAAAGGACAGGGGTCTTCCCATCCGGGTGTGGCCTGAACCAAATGTAAAGGATCCCATGGACCTTCAGGCTTTTCAGATGAGCTCATAAGAAGACCCTCACCGGGTGTACATACATACATCCAGAAACGGTTGTTGTGATAACGGAGAGCAGGGGCCCATGTGCCACCTGCATACCTTTCATTGGTGCTGTAGCCTGGCAGATCAATACTCCTGAAAACCTGAGCAATGATCTTCCAGTTGACCATGTCTGTCGATTCGAGCACAGGCATGCCCATAAAGTGAAATTCTGAACATACCATATAATATTTGTCACCAACTCTGATAACATCCGGATCAGAATAGTCGGCATTGAGAATAGGATTGATGTATGTCCCATTCCCCTGGTCACCCCATGAACCAGTATTTTGTCCATCAAGAAGCAGACAACTTCCTATAATGGAAAAAAACAGGAATAGTAAATAGTGGTTCTTCATTATAAGTAATATTTAGTTTGGTTAAGATAAATTAATCTATTGTCTTTTTCAGAAAGATCTTAAAAACATGGTAAATTCTCCGGAAATTATACTCCCGGAAACCTGCGTACCTCGGCCGGAAGTTCTTCCTTTTTGTATTCAAACCAGTCGAAGTAAGCTGCCGTTTGTCCTGCTTTTCCGTTACCGGTAGCATAAAGGCATGTGTATAGCCCTGTAAAGCCAC
>DAINPM010000110.1:0-5065 GCA_036743455.1 Bacteroidales bacterium
GGAAACCTTGCAGGAAAGAACTTCTTCTGATTTTGATCTTACATTAGTGCCAGTTATCAAACACAGAGATCTTGATTTTCTTAATCACGGTATTGAAAATTTATGGAGTGTACTTAATAATTTCAGTAAGAAATCCGTGGATACGGACTGGGACATTCTTGATTCTCATGCTGACAAATTTGATAAGGATGATGAATCTCGAAACATCTATAATGCTCTCTTTGATTTTTATGAAAAGCTTTCCGGAAAAATTGGATCTGACAGAAAAATTGCATATCTGAGACTTGGTTTCGGCAAGACCTATTTTGACAACTCACTGGGATTGGCAATCTACGATGAGAGCCCTGATATTTTCATGAAATATGTCAAACTTCTCAGCCTTGGCAAACCAAGGCAAAAGGAATTTCCAGTTACCAGGACCGTTTGTACTAACCCCCTGATACCTATGGGATGGACTACCCTTCAATTCTGAATCAGCATGAAAAGGATTCTTGTAGTAACGACCGGAACACGGGATGTTCAGCTTACGGTACCCGACGAATATTATAGGAAAAATGGTTTCTTTGAATATGTTCTGCCAGGGGGAAACAAAAGATTGGTCGGAGTAATGCCTCATGCAGACCATCCGGGGACACTCCTTCTTGCATCAATGCGCAGCGGGTGTACACAGCTTACTGAAGATTATTCAATAATAAAAGGCCATATTTTATTGCCTTTAATCGAAACGGCAATAAGTTTTGTGCTGAGAGAATCCGGAAATATAGACCTGCTGATTTTTATTGTTACGAACCAGGCGAATGACAATGTACCTGCCCGTTTCAAAGAGAGGGACACGGTTAACCTGCCTGAACTTGCTGAGAAATATCTGTCTGACAAATTCCCGGGCAGGATATCAGAATTTGATACCTATGAGGTTTACGAAAGGATAACCTTTATCGACCTCTGGTATGAACGATTTGAAGATGAGTTCAGAAAGAAAAATTTAATTGAGGAATCGCAGGATGAAGCTGAAGTATGGTTCATGCCGCAGGGAGGGATCGACCAGGTAAACCAGGCGCTTACACTGAGGTTCATAGAACATTTTCCTCTTATAAAGCTTATCCAGGTGGCTGAGAATTGTGAACCGGCGATCCTTGAATTCCCCAGGAAATTCCTCCATAACCTTACAAGGGCAAAAGCCAGGGAGATGGCAAGATATTTCAGATTCTCCCAGGTAAGGTCACTGAACTTGTCAGGTGATCCGGAAATTAATTCCCTCGCCGATTTGGGGGATACCTTGATGAGGCTTGACCATTCCTCGCTGGTAAGCATGTCGTTTAAAGAACCCTGGCTATCACTAAGAAAGAGAAATTCTGTTGTAAAAAGGATATTTGAGACCTGGGTCGAAAAGCCTGATCCCCAGAAGATGAACATGTGGCTCTATCTTACAGTCAAGGCAAATGAATACTGCTCAAATACGGAAGAACTGGTATGGAGGCTTTTTGCACTGTATGAACAAATATTAAAACCTTATGTTTCAAAAAAGATCAACTGGGGCAATACAACTGAGGATTTTCCTTTCACCAGTTTCAATAGCTGTATTGAAAGGAATCGTGACCTGCTTGATTATCTGAGGCAGAAAAAATATAATCAGAAGACACTTGTCCCGGGAGCAAAGATTTTTGGTTTTATATTGAAATTCTATAATTCATGCCTGCCAGGTGAAGTTGAAAGTATACTAAAGGTTTTAGGCTCAGTACAGGATAAAAGGAACATGCTGGTTCACCAGGGCAGAGGCATAAGCAAAATCATTCTAAATGCAATATTTTCTGAACATCAGACTAATATTGAAGATTTTATGACCGGTTACCTTGATCCCTATTTCGGAGTTAAGGATTTTGGACTGATCGGGGATCTGCGGTCTGAGATCATCAGCCGCCTGTAAGCCGGTACGTTCTTTGACATGCTGTAATTAAATAAATTCTTAAGCGATGCAACTGGTAATAGACAAATATGGAACCGAGATCTGCGTGAAAGATGATATGTTTCATATAAAGGCTGAAGATGAAAGCCGGATGTTTGCGGCTGATAAGGTCGATTCAATACTCGTCACAAAGACTGCAGCAATTACCACAAGCGCTATTAAGCTTGCTGTCGAAAACGGTATAGAAGTGATCTTTATGGACCGCGGAGGAGTACCCTACGCCAGGCTATGGAGTAACAAATTTGGATCAATAACAACAATAAGAAGACGACAGCTTGAATTTTCAAGATCGGCTGCTGCAGTCGGGTGGATCAAGAAACTGGTTCTAAGAAAGCTTGATAATCAGCTTGCCCTGCTTTTCTCCCTTCAAAAAGCTGACGGAAGCACCAATGAGCTAATCAATAAGACCACGGACAGGATTGAAGGCTACAGGAAAAAAATCAGAACGGTGAAGGGATCTTCAATTCCGGAGATAAGTTCGTCGATACGGGGATGGGAAGGTTCTGCTTCACGCTGGTATTTCAGCTGCATAAGCAGTAATCTTCCCTCTCAGTATAGTTTTGAGGGAAGATCACAGCATCCTGCATCAGACATGTTTAATTCAATGCTGAATTATGCATACGGCATTTTATACCATCGTGTTGAAGGAGCCCTGATAAAAGCCGGAATTGATCCCTATATCGGGATTATGCACCGGGATGAGTATAACAGACCGGTATTTACCTATGATTTTATAGAAAATTTCAGGATCTGGGCTGATTTTGTGGTGCTAAACCTGTGCATGCAGGAAGTTATATTCAGGGAATTTTTTGTCATAGACCATGGAACCTGCTATCTTGATACCCCGGGTAAACGTATTCTGGTGAATGCTTTCAACGATTATTTTGCGGAAGTGGTGCTATATAACAATCTTGAGAGGAGCAGAAATACACATATCGACCTGGCAGCTCAGGATTTTGCATCATTCCTTCTCAAATGGAAGTTTGAGGGAGAATCCTGATCTTTAATTATGAATCCGGGCGCAAATATTAATTCGGAGACTATTGCGTAGACTATCTTGTTCAGGTCAGGATTGGTATCGTTTGCGGGAGTTATTACCACGCTGAATCCCTTCTTTCCATAATATACATTAAGTTCTGCCTTATGCAGAAAACAAGAAAAGCAGAATTTCTTGCCATACTGTATATTTCTTATCTCACTTACGGAAATATTGTGTTCCAGCACAGCATCCTTTACTGGTTCTTCAATGAGGTTGAGTATCTCAGGGACAAAATAACTTTTAGGCTCAGGATATCTCCTTTCAGGGTTCAGTTTTTTCAATATAGCCCTGTAGACATCCGGCTGGATATCGTTGGAACAATTTGAAACTTCAGGTATTTTATTTTGAATTTTATATTCTCCGGTACCTGATATAGTGTCTTCCGGTTCAAGGAAGAGGTCGCCGGAAGGCAGGTATGATTTCCAGGATATTTTTTCTGGAACTGCATTGTAATAGGCTTGTTTGTCGTGTGAAAGGAAACACACACGTGTTGCATCATGGGTTGCAAGGTCAATTTTATCCTCAAGCCTGTAGTCTTTGGCCAGTTGTGAAGCAAATGACCTGTAGGCATCAGAGAAGAATTTTGTCGATCTGCAAGGTTCATCCAGTACAAAAAGCAGTTTCAGTCCAAGTCCCCCTGGTGATGTAAACATAAGGTTAAGCCTTCGGTCACCGGCGAGCCTGCTTCGAAGCTCGATCATTTGACCTTCATTGTCAAAGCATTTATCTATGTCGAGAATAAAATATGAAGCATGCATGAAATGCTCAGAAGATCTGGTATTATCACCGAAAGATGAGCCGGTGAAAAAGGGAAGCTGTTTTTTCAGGGCCTGGTATGCACTACGGTCAAGGCCTGCCACTTTCCTTACTCGCAGAATTAAATCAGACAGGGTTGTGTTAGTTCTTGAAATTTCCTTGTAAATTTCATAAACGCTTTTCGGGCGAAGTATTTCAGTATTGCTTTTCGTAATATTTTCTCCCCTGAGTAGCATAGTAATATTATAATTTAAAGATATAGATCAAAGCCGGTGCCAAGGAAGAAAAAAGACACAGACAAATCTTTTATTGAGATAATCAGGTTATTACAAAGGTCAGCCATTGATATCCCTTCAGGAAAGATATCAAATATTGATACAGACCTGTCAGATATTGACACAAGGATAAAGAATCTTACAAAGTTTTTTGAAGGATCGAGATTTTTAAAATCAAATGAGATGATAAGTTTCATAATGTACGACATTGAAGATCACAGAATCCGGAGGCATATAGCCAGGTTTCTGTTAAAGAAGGGGTGCATGAGGGTTCAGAAATCGGTATTTGTAGGCAGGCTGGAGCGAAAAACCGTAAGGGAGATGCAGGAAATCCTGAAGGAAATACAGGCTATGTATGAGAATAATGACAGTATTTTTTTTCTGCCGGCTGGGGAAGAGAATATATCAGGTATGAGGGTGATTGGTAAGAATGTCGATTTTGAGTTTGCAATTGGCAATAAGAACACATATTTTATTTAATTTTAAACTAACTTTGCGGGTTAAAAAATGACAGCCAAAAACACAGGAATTCAAGTGAGCTGGTTAATATTTCCAGCGATATCTCAAAGGATGTCAATTACATACAAATTATAGAGTCAGAATAGATAGTCCAGAATAAGAAGGATTGAGACATTTCCCGTCTTTTTTGATGCGTGACAGGTCAACGCCGTCAGAATAGATAGTCCAGAATAAGAAGGATTGAGACCCAACTCTTTCAGCTTCACATGAATAAATGTGATTTTGTCAGAATAGATAGTCCAGAATAAGAAGGATTGAGACAACTTAATCTCCGCATTATGTAAAGAAAATCCCCAAAAGTCAGAATAGATAGTCCAGAATAAGAAGGATTGAGACAGAGGGCTTGTCGTCAGACCACGCGTTGACGATGCTGTCAGAATAGATAGTCCAGAATAAGAAGGATTGAGACGTAAGCATCAGAGTCTTCACGGTGGTTGACAGGTCAGAATAGATAGTCCAGAATAAGAAGGATTGAGACGCTTGTCGTCAGACCACGCGTTGACGATGCTACCG
>DAINPM010000111.1:0-5021 GCA_036743455.1 Bacteroidales bacterium
TTCAACTTTTTCAACCGAGGAAAAGCTTTTGATTTCTGTGATTATCAAAGACTTTTTGTTTTTTCTTTCAGCCATGCTTTTTCTTCAATTGACAGATAGGGTGAAAGTTTAGTGTATACCAGGTTATGATAAGTATTAAGCCACGATATCTCATCAGAATCCATTAATGACTTATCTATAAGGAGGGCATCTATATAACAAAGTGTTACAGTATCAAATTTCAGAAAGCGGCCAAACTCTGTTTCTTCATCTTCATAACAAACCATAAGGTTTTCTGTTCTTATACCATATTCTCCTTCTCTGTAAACAGCCGGTTCGTTTGACAACAGCATGCCTGGTATTATTGCTGTTTCATTGGAAGCAGGACTGATACTGCAGGGGCCCTCATGGACTGACAGGCAATAACCAACACCATGGCCCGTACCATGTCCGTAATTCAGACCATTTTCCCACAAAACTTTCCTGGCAAGAACATCCAGCTGATAACCTTTTGTTCCAATGGGAAATTTTGCTGTTGCAAGAGCTATGTGCCCTTTCAGAACCATAGTAAAATCTCTCTTCTGCTGTATTGATGGAAGCCCTTTCATGACAGTCCGGGTAGTATCAGTCGTTCCCCCAAAATATTGACCGCCTGAATCGACAAGAAGTATCCCCCTGTCACCAATGGTTGAAGACAAGCCCGACCCTGTTTCATAATGTGGCAGAGCAGCGTTCTCATTAAAAGCGATGATAGGTCTGAAGGAAGACATAAGAAATCCCTCCTGCTGTTTTCTTAGTTCTGTTAGTTTTTGTGCAAGATTTTTTTCATCCATTATCAGCCTGTCAATACTGTTTTCGAACCAGAAAAAGAATTTTGTGAGAACGATACCATCTTTGATCATGGTCTCTTCTATATTGCTTATTTCTGTAAGGTTCTTTACCGCTTTCATCGCGGCGGGAATACTTTTATCATAAGTAATCTTTACACTACCCGGTATTGAATTCAGTAGTGTTACTGACAGCTTTGTTTCATCAGCTAAAAGCACTAAGCCGGGTTCAAGATTATGAAGAGCTACAGCTATATTCCCGTAAGGCTCAACTGATATCCCCATGCTACTCATTTTCCGCTCAATCCCGTCAGGAATTTTTTTCAGGTCGGCAAAGAAACAGGCAGATTCCTTTCCCAGTAAAAAATAAGATAACACAACAGGATCATAATCCATATCTCCACCCCGGATATTCATTAACCACATGATATCGTCAGGAGAAGTAAGCAGGTGCCTATCAATATCTCTTCTGTTCATTTCCCTGCGAACAGTTTTTATCTTAGCCTCGCTCTCATTACCTGTATACTGCAGGTCATGCTCCCATGCAACGGAATCAGGAATAGAGGGCCGGTTAGTCCATAATTCATCAAAGGGGTTAAAATCACTTTTATACCTTATTGTTTTCCCTTGCAGTCTGTCCTTCAACTTCCTGAAGAAATCTGCTGAAATAGTAAACCCATCAAAAGCAATAACATTCCCTTCTTTGACATTTGAGGAAAGCCAGTCAAAATAAGAAGAGTCTTTATAAGCCGGCATCATTAACTCCACACCTGTACCACTGAGCTGTCTGCGGGCCTGGATGAGATATCTTGAATCAGTCCATAAGCCTGCAAAGGAATGACTGAGTATAACAAAGGCATTTGATCCGGAGAAACCAGTAAGCCACCAGACAGTCCTCCAATAAGAGGGTGTTTCATCTCCGAAATGAGGACAGGCAGAAGAGATTAAAAGATAATCTACTTCGTTTTGCCTCATTACTGATCTCAGCATCTGTATTTTTTCACCGCTTTCCATTCTGAAGAAAAAGGATTAAGTACAAAATAAACAAATAAGCTATAAAATGTAACTGTTTTATCAGACTATATTATCAATGATTGACAATACTCATGCCCCATAAAAAGGATGGGATCATCTTAAAAAAAGAGATCCCATTCCAAAGAATATTTTAACAATAAATTACAGGTCTTTCACTTCATTCACCAGTCCCTGAAGGCTGGCTTTTGCATCTCCGAAAAGCATTCGTGTCTTGTCATCATAGAAGAGGACATTTTCGATAGCGGCATAGCCTTTTCCCATACCTCTTTTCATTACAATGATATTTTTAGCTTCTCTTACTTTCACTATTGGCATACCATATATCGGACTTGATGGGTCGTCTTCGGCAGCAGGGTTAACAACATCATTGGCACCAATAACCACAACAACATCTGTATTGGGCATATCTGGGTTTATCTCATCACTTTCAATAAGTTTTTCATAGGGGACATCAGCTTCTGCCATCAACACATTCATGTGGCCTGGCATTCTCCCGGCGACAGGATGTATGGCATATTTAACTTCCACCCCTTTCTCTTCAAGAAGTTTATCCAGTTCATGGCATATATGTTGTGCCTGTGCCACGGCGAGGCCATAACCCGGAACAATAACAACTTTTCTTGAATAACTCAGTAATACTGCAGTATCAGTCAGTGTTATCTCCTTTACAGTACCTGTCCCTGTTGTCCCTGAAGCAGCTCCACCTCCTCCAAAGACACCGGCAATGACATTCAACAATGATCTGTTCATGGCCTTACACATAAGAATAGTAAGGATTGTACCTGCTGATCCTACAAGGATACCACCTGTAAGCATAGCCTGGTTATTATAAAGGAAACCGCCCATTGCAGCAGCTACGCCGGTAAAAGAGTTAAGGAGAGATATAACCACAGGCATATCGGCACCACCTATGGGAAAAACAAACAAAACTCCATACACAGCGGATACAGCAAACATAATATACACGAGGTGAGATAACTCGGAACTTGCGGTTACATCACGTGTCATAATAAAAGCTGTAAAAACAACTAGGAAAGCCAGAATTGACATGTTTATATATCGCAGAGCTTTTATCCTCAGATCACCAATTTTTCCGTCGAGTTTACCAAAAGCTATCATACTGCCGGCAAAAGAAACGGTACCTATTATAAGTCCAAGAAGAATAGCCAGCACGTGTCCGTTAGCCATTCCGTGTTCGGCAATCAGTTCCTGACTCACATGAGGAAACTCCATTAGAGAAATAAGAGCTGCCGCTGCACCTCCCATACCGTTGAAAAAAGAAACGAGCTGTGGCATCGCAGTCATTTTCACTTTTTTGGCAATTATCCATCCAATAATTGTACCTATGACTATAGCAGCCAGTATCCATGGTATATTACCAATGGGTGCTCCATCTTTTTCATGAAAAAGAATAGTGGCAATAATGGCGAAGCCCATACCAAAAGCAGCGAGGATATTACCGCGCCGGGCTGTAAGAGGATGACTCAGCATCTTTAATCCAAGAATGAAAAGAACTGAAGCCAGAACATATATGATTTCCAATATCGAAATACCGAAAGAAAATTGAGAAATATTATTCATTCTAAAATATCTTTACTTTTTATCTGATGATTACTAATTCTTCTTTTTAAACATTTCAAGCATCCTGTCAGTGACAACAAAACCTCCGACAACATTCAGGGTGCCGAGTACCACAGCAAGAAAACCGAGTACCATAGATCCCGTTGTATCGGCATGTCCCATCACTATTATTGCACCAATAATAACCACTCCGTGGATAGCGTTAGCTCCAGACATAAGCGGGGTATGCAATATAGCCGGGACATGGCTTATGACTTCTATACCCAGAAAGATTGAAAGGATAACTATAAAAATTGCTTCTCTGTATTGTAAGAAAAAACCAAGAATATTTTCCATGTCCTCTTATTTAATATTAAGTAATTGTTTGACTCTGCAACTGACATATTCTTTTGAATGAACAGCAGTAGTGCCATTTATTATTTCATCTTCCATATTCAATATAATATTACCTTCTTTATCTGTCATTATTTTCAACAGGTTAAGGATATTGTTACCAAACATCTTACTGGCATCCACAGGCATTTCGCAAGGGTATTGTGAATTTCCGACAACAGTAACCCCGTTATGTATTAATGTTTCTCCATTCTTTGTCAATTCACAGTTACCTCCTGTTGATGCTGCCAGATCGATCACTACTGAACCTCTCTTCATTTCATTAACCGTTTCTTTCAGAAGAAGGACAGGAGCTTTCTTTCCGGGAATCTGAGCTGTTGCAATAACGACATCAGAAACCTTAGCTCTGTCCTGTATAAGCTCCTGCTGTTTCTTTTTATAATCTTCTGTCTGTTCAACAGCATAGCCCCCTGAGTCTGCATCTTCTCTGGCTCCTTCTACTTCAACAAATTTACCTCCCAGACTCTTTACTTCTTCTTTGACAGCAGATCTGACATCGAACACTTCCACAACAGCTCCCAGTTTACGTGCTATTGCCAGGGCCTGCAGGCCGGCAACACCAGCTCCGAGAATGAGTACCCGTGCCGGTTTAATAGTTCCGGCTGCCGACATGAACATTGGAAAGAATCGCGGTAAAAGAAAAGCTGCATGTAAAACAGCTTTATAGCCTGCCACAGTGGCCATTGATGACAGAACATCCATAGCCTGAGCCCTGGTAGTCCTGGGAATTAGGTCCAGACCAAGAACAGTAAGACCTTTTTCACGTACCTTCTCAAGCCACAAAGCATTTTCCACAGGATTAAGCAAAGAACATAATATCTGTCCCTCCCGGCAGAGTTCAACATCATTATCAGGAAGAGTGTTTACAGTGAGAAGCATTGCGGCTTCTTTAATTATATTCTCTCTGGAATCGATCGAAGCTCCGGCTGTTTTGTATTCATCATCAGAAGCAAAAGCATTGCTTCCTGCACCAATCTCAACCATTACCTCTACTCCTGTTTTCTTGAGTGCCGCAACTTCTCCGGGAAGCAAAGCCACCCTCCTTTCATCACCTTTTTCACTCAGAATTCCAATTAACATAATTCAATTATTAATAGGTTTAATTAATATTTTTTCAAAAATAAGGTGCGAAGATAATAAACATATTTATTATAAGAATAAAATGTAAAAAGAAGATGATTATTTATTTAACTAAAAAAGATTTTA
>DAINPM010000112.1:0-4807 GCA_036743455.1 Bacteroidales bacterium
ATTCACCAATAAAATAAGCTTACACTTATTTACGTAATAAATTATTAATAGATTTTAATCATCTGCAGGAAGTGACGAATAAGTGCATATTTACTATACTCCTTTTTTTCTCATTATCAGGGATAACTGCATTTAGTCAGATTGAATGTTTCAATCCTGATCCTCCTGAGCTTACTTTTGTTTCTGTTCTGGATGAAACCGGAACCGTTGAATTAAGATGGACACCCAGCGATTCCTTGGATGTGGTAGCATATATTGTCCATTCATGGGATACCATTAACAGAAATCCGGGCTATTATCCTGTTGATACACTCTGGAATCCGGAGTTAACAAGTTTTACATACAGGAACGTGAAAACCACAATCTACAGTGTTTCCCATGTTATCTCGGCCCTGAGGCTTCCTGACTGCGAGAGCGCTCTTTCCAATTCTATCAGCACAATTTACTGTTCCTCTGAACTTGATTCCTGTAGAAATGAGATACGCATCAGCTGGAGCAGGTACAATGATCATCCCAGACCCGTAACTGCCTATCAGATACTGCTCTCTAAAGACGACGGTCCATTGAACGAATATTACATAGCTGATCCGGAAACAGATAATATAACTATAGCTGATTTTGAAACCGATTCACATTATTGTTTCAGAATACGTGCACTACTTGAGCCCGGGTTTTTCTCCGGTTCAAATGAAACCTGTGTGTTCACAAGTATCAGAAAGCTGCCGGAGTGGATCAATGCCGATTATGCAACAATAAATAATGACAACGATATAGAGCTTTCCTTTACTCCGGATCCGGAGACTGAAATCATTAGTCTTCAGATTGAAAAGAAAACAGATAATACCGGAACTTACCAATGGCTGACCCAGCTTACTCCATCTTCCGGCTCTTATATATATACTGACACTGATGCAGATATACACAAAATCAATTATTATCGAGCATATATCTATAATTTATGTAATGAACCGGCTGTTTATTCCAATACTGCTTCCAATATGGTTCTTAAAGCTGAAACGGTTAACAGCGATCTGTTTCTTAAGTGGAATCAATACCTGGAATGGGAGGGAATTGTTGATAGGTATGAAGTTTATAATTTAACTCCATATGGATGGACCCTTTTCAGATCAATAGGACCAGAAGATACCAGTACTGTTATTACCGGCAATGATCTTGTGGAATTAATGAAAAACTCACCAGACAATGAGATATCCTTTTATATCAGAGCTGTTGAATCGAATAACCCTTATACAGCCTCCGCCGAAAGCCAATCATCAACAATCAGTATACCTGTTGAAGAAAGAATAACTGTTCCCACAGTTTTTACTCCCGACAATAATGGTCTGAATGATTATTTCCATCCTGTGCTTTCATTCACTCCTGCAGAATATCATTTATTAATAACGGATCTCAATCGCCAGACCCTGTTTGAGACAAGAGATTATGAGGATGTGTGGGACGGAACCTCCGGAGGCAACATTCTTCCCTCCGGAGTCTATCTCTGGTTTTTAAAAACCACCACTCCCTCCGGAAAAAAAACATCAGAATCAGGAACTGTCACTATTTTCTACCAGAGGTGAACAGTTTTCTTTTTCATCCCGTTTAACAGTTAGCTACATTGACTGAATAAAGTTATATTTGTAGTGTTGAAAGATTTGCGTTGTATAGATTTATGGGGAACAAAGATTTTTTTGATGAAGAAGACAAAAACCGTATTCAGCTTGAATATGATTCACTTATAAACAACCTGCTAAGGTGCAATAAGCAAGGTGATCTTGAGATGATTGAAAAAGCATTCAGGATTGCCAATGAAGCTCACTGGAATATGCGCCGGAAGTCAGGAGAACCCTATATTATACATCCTATTCAGGTAGCCAAGATAGTAAACCAGGAAATTGGTCTTGGAGCAAGGTCTATAACAGCGGCTTTGCTTCATGATGTTGTTGAAGACACTGAATACACCCTTGAAGAAATTAAAAAAGATTTCGGGCCAAAAACAGCCATGTTGATTGATGGTCTGACAAAAATCTCAGGGACATACAAAAAGGAAGCCTCCTCCTCAATGCAGGCTGAGAATTTTCGAAAAATGCTTCTTACACTGTCTGATGATATGCGGGTTATCCTAATAAAGATAGCTGATCGTCTTCACAATATGCGTACACTGGACTCAATGCCGGAACACAAAAAAATGAAAATTGCCGGTGAAACGATTTTTCTTTACGCTCCTCTTGCACATCGCCTCGGACTCTTTGCAGTAAAAAGCGAACTGGAAGATCTAAGCTTCAAATACCGGCAACCACAGATATATGAAGAAATAGCTTCAAAACTCCGGTTAAGTGAAAGAAAGTATTACACGCTGTTAAACAAATTCTCACTGCCTATCATTAATAAATTAACCCAGGCAGACATAAAATTTGATTTAAGCAGCCGGCCAAAATCCATTTTTTCTATATGGAAAAAAATGCAGGCCAAAGCTGTACCCTTTGATGAAATATACGATGTACTGGCCATCAGAATAGTCTTTGAACCAAAACCTGACATATCGGAAAAAACACAATGCTGGAATATTTATTCCATTATAACTGACGCCTATCTCCCAAAACCTGACAGACTGCGTGACTGGATAAGCCGTCCCAAACCCAATGGTTATGAAGCTCTTCACGTGACAGTAATGGGACCTGAAGGGAAGTGGGTTGAAGTTCAGATCAGAAGCAAGAGAATGGATGAAATAGCCGAAAGAGGCTATGCTGCCCACTGGAAATACAAGGGCGACAACTCACAGGAAAGTGAACTGGATAAATGGATAAAGAAAATCCGGCAGATGCTTGAGAACCCACTCGAAGATCCTATTGAATTTCTGGATGAGTTTAAAATGAATCTCTTTTCCTCTGAAATAATGGTTTTCACACCTAAAGGTAAACTCATCAGTCTTCCCAAAGGCGCTTCTGCCCTCGATTTTGCTTATGAAATTCATACTGAAGTAGGAAATAAAGCTATAGGGGCAAAAATAAATTATAAACTTAATCCCATCAGTTCTGTCCTGATGAGTGGTGATCAGGTTGAAATTATTACTTCAGATATAGCCAAACCTGAAAAGGAATGGCTCTCATTCGTAAGAACTTCCAAAGCCAAGGAAGCTATAAAAGATGCTCTTAAAACTGAAAGCACCAATAGAATACATAAAGGAAGAATTAAGCTTGACAACAAATTGAAAGAAATAGGTATAACCCCAAATACTGAAGTCTTTAAAAAACTCTTCCTGGCCTACGACGTATTAAATAAAGATGAACTGTATTCCGGAATAGAACTGGGAATAATAGATCTTGAAAATATCCGGAAAATACTTCGCAAGAATCTGTCAAAAAGCGTAATCAAATATTGGGATTTCAAACTTATAGGTTCAAAAAAAGAAACCAGGGCAAACCAGATCCAGACTGAAAAAATAGATAAAAATGTACCCTTTCTTCTAAGAGAAAATATCGAAAATGCCGAACAATCATACCTAATAGCAAGTTGTTGTAACCCTATACCCGGTGATGAGGTAACAGGATACATTTCTCCCGAAGGCCCTATAATAATTCACAAACCAAAATGCCCTGAAGCTATAAGGCTGATGTCGAATGAAGGAAACAGGATAATAGCTGTAAAATGGGCTATTCATAAACTTGTGTCTTTCCTTGCCAGAATAAGCATGACCGGTATCGACAGAATAGGATTGCTAAGAGATATTACAACAATAATCTCTTCAGAACTGAAAGTGAATATGACCAAAATCAATATAACCGTTGACAAGGGAATTTTTGAAGGGGTGATTGATGTTTATGTACATCATACAAAAGACCTCAATAACCTGATACTGAAAATTTCAAATATAAAAGGTATTGATAGCGTCAAAAGAGTTGAGGATTTCTCGCAATAACATCATATAAAAAATGAGACAGTATTTTTTAAGCAAAATTTGAATAAATTTGCCATTATTTTAAATTAGTCCAAATATGTTTTGCCCGGATACAAAAAATACAGTAAAAAAGATATTTACAGATTATCTTGATAAAAAAGGCCATCGCAAGACCCCTGAAAGATATGCCATTCTGGATGAAATATATTCAAGAGACGGGCATTTCGACATAGAATCCCTTTATATTTTTATGAAAAATAAGAATTACAGGGTTAGCAGAGCTACTTTATACAACACTATAGAACTATTACTCGACTGTAATCTGGTAATCAAACATCAGTTTGGGAAAAATATGGCTCAGTTTGAAAAAGCTTTTCAGTGTAGCCAGCATGACCACCTTATTGACCTCGACACCGGACAGGTTATAGAATTCTGTGATCCAAGAATTAATGAGATAATTAAAACAGCTTCTGAACTCAATAACTTCAATCCTCAATATCATTCTTTGTATATATACGGTAAGTTGAAAAACAAAAACGACTGAATCATTCATTTTTTTACACTCTCTTGACAGTC
Organism: Bacteroidales bacterium; assembly: GCA_036743455.1. Lineage (GTDB taxonomy): Bacteria > Bacteroidota > Bacteroidia > Bacteroidales > VadinHA17 > LD21. Next base: position 4,475 of record DAINPM010000112.1, read on the forward strand.
CCGTTTAATTATAAAATACTAAATTGCATCTCATAATATGCCATGAGAGAAAAAGATATTTGATTATTCTGAATTTGTACTTATTATTATAACCTCAAATCCGATAAAACTACTATGAAAAGTACAGTCGTTCTGCCAAAGGTTTTTGGAAGGTCCATCATCCTGCTGTTCATAATGTTTCTGCTATCTTTTGACCTTTCTGCACAACAAAAAATCCAGGGTGAAGTATCACAAACATATCAGGTAACACTAAATGACGGATCTGTTGTATCAGGTAAGCTGATATCAGATACTGATAATGAGATCGTCCTGCAATCGGGTACCATGGGGAAT
>DAINPM010000113.1:0-4548 GCA_036743455.1 Bacteroidales bacterium
GAAGGGCAGATAGCGCTTTTTTCCTACAGGATAAGTCATCTTACAGAACATCTGAAGAAGAATAAGAAGGATTTTAGTACCCAGCAGGCACTTATCAAATTGGTAGGGAAACGCAGGAGACTTCTGGATTATCTGAAAGATAAAGATATAGAGCGATATCGGGAAATCATCAAAGCGTTGAAATTACGTAAATAAATATTAGACGAAAGGCAATTTTGAATTGCCTTTTTTCATACTATTTTTGTATTGAGTAATTTCAACAATCACAATTTTATATTTACAAAGAATGTTCAAAGTAAAAGAGAAGATTATTGATCTCGGTGACGGGAGACAAATAATATTACAGACAGGTAAGCTGGCCAGGCAGGCAGACGGTGCTGTACTGTTAAAAATGGGAAAAACAATGTTGCTTGCCACTGTTGTTGCTGCCAAAGAGGCAAAAGAAGATGTTGATTTCATGCCTTTGTCAGTAGAGTACAAAGAAAAATATGCATCATCGGGAAGGATTCCCGGAGGTTTTCTAAAAAGAGAAGCCAGACCTTCCGACTACGAGATACTTATCTCAAGGTTGGTAGACAGGGCATTACGCCCTCTTTTTCCTGATGATTTTCATGCTGAAACTTTCGTAACGATTAATTTAATCTCGGCAGATACTGATATTATGCCGGATGCTCTTGCAGGCCTTGCTGCCTCTGCAGCACTGGCAGTATCTGACATACCTTTTAACGGACCTATTTCGGAAGTAAGGGTGGCCAGAGTAAATAATAAGCTTATTGTCAATCCTACAGCTACACAGCTGGAAGATGCAGACATAGATCTCATGGTTGGAGCTACCTATGACAACATCCTGATGGTGGAAGGTGAAATGAAAGAGGTCAGTGAAGCTGAGATGCTGGAAGCCCTTAAAGTCGCTCATGAAGAGATAAAGAAACACTGCAAGGCACAAATGGAATTTGCCGAAGAAACAGGTTCAACGGTAAAGAGAGAATACGATCATGAGGTCAAGGATGAAGAACTGAAAAAGAAAGTATGGGATGAGACTTACGATAAGTGTTATGAGGCTGCCAGATCATCAACTGCAAGCAAACATATAAGAGATGAAAATTTTGAGAATATTCTTACCGGCTTCCTGTCTCAATACAGCGAAGAAGATGAAGTAAATGAGGCTCTGGTAAAAAAATACTATCATGATGTGGTGAAAGAAGCTTCACGACGTCTTGTCCTTGATGAACAAATACGTCTTGACGGAAGGAAGACCGATGAGATACGTCCCATAGAATGTGAAATTGACCCTCTTCCTGCAACACATGGTTCGGCACTGTTTACCAGGGGTGAGACACAATCTCTTACTACTGTCACTCTGGGGACAAAGCTTGATGAGAAAATCATTGATGACGTCTTGAACCAGGGATCAGAAAAATTCACTCTTCATTATAATTTTCCACCTTTCTCTACCGGCGACGCACGGCCTGCCCGTGGTGTTAGCCGCAGAGAAATAGGTCATGGTAACCTTGCGCACAGGGCACTCAAAAACCTGATGCCGCCTGATGAGGAAAACCCCTATGCCATAAGAGTTGTATCAGATATTCTTGAATCGAACGGTTCTTCATCAATGGCAACAGTATGTGCCGGAACACTGGCCCTTATGGATGCCGGGATCAAACTTCGCAAACCGGTATCAGGAATTGCTATGGGATTGATTACCGATACCAATTCAGGGAAATATGCAGTTCTCTCTGATATCCTAGGTGATGAAGATCATCTGGGTGATATGGATTTTAAGGTTACAGGTACCCGCGACGGGATAACAGCTACACAGATGGATATAAAAGTTGACGGACTGTCATTCGAGATACTTGCCAAAGCTCTCGAACAGGCAAAGGCCGGAAGACTGCATATCCTCGACATAATGACAGGTGTAATCAAAGAACCTCGTCCGGAGTTGAAGCCCCATGCCCCGAGAATAGAAATGTTGTCTATACCGAAAGATATGATAGGCGCACTTATCGGACCTGGTGGAAAAGTTATTCAGGAGATACAAAGAGAGACTGGTGCTACAATAATCGTTGAGGAAATTAACGGCCGTGGCGATGTTAATGTGTTTGGAGAAAATAAGGAAGTCATTACTGCCGCTCTCGAATGGATTAAGAAAATAGTTGCTGTACCTGAGATAGGAATGGTATATAAGGGCAAAGTTAAAACTATAGTTCAGTTTGGAGCTTTCGTCGAGATACTTCCAAATAAGGACGGACTGCTTCATATATCAGAGATAAGCTGGACGAAACTGAAAAGTGTTGATGAGGTGCTTAAGGAAGGAGATGAAATTGAAGTAAAACTCATAGGTATTGATCCAAAGACAGGAAAACTTAAGCTTTCAAGAAAGGTCCTGCTGCCACGTCCTCCGAAAGATCAGCCGGAGAATACATTACTGAGTGCATAAAGATAAAAAATCTGTTACCATGTGAGCCGGTAACAGTGTAATTTAATTAATAACTGAAAAGACCAGACCTGGCATTTTCTGAAAAAGCAGGTAGGGTCTTTCTTTTTTAGCTGAAATAATGATTTCAGGTATTATTTGTTCTGTAGCTGAAAGATGAAAACACATACTGCAGGAAAATGCTTACAGGAAAACCGGAGATGCCGTTTTTTAATGAGAATGTACTGCAAATTGAACAAATTGATTTCATAAATATTTTCCCTGATTTGACTGTTACTCAAAGTATTTTTTTTAGATTTGCAGATATTTTTGTATATTGTTCAATTATTATCTACAAATGAAGATCTTAAACAAATAACTCTTTATCGTTATGAAAAAATTCAAAAGCTATTTTATCCTGATCCTGGCCGCAACTTTGATGTCTGGTTGTAGCGGTCTGAATAAGATGAAAAAAAACGCCGACCTGATACAATATGAGGTCACTCCCGAAGTTCTTGAGAGTCATGCAGGCCTTGTTGATGTGACAATAAAAGGGAATTTTCCTGAAAAATATTTCGACAAGAAAACTACCCTTACAGCTACACCGGTTCTGACATATACCGGAGGAGAAACTGCTTTTGAGAAAGTACAGGTTCTTCAGGGAGAAAAAGTGATGGCCAATAATCAGGTTATTACCTATACCGGTGGTGATTTTACCTATACAGGTTCTGTACCTTATGATGAAGATATGAAAGTGTCGGAACTGATGCTGAGAATCACTGCAGAAAGGGGTGCGAAAAGTCTTGATTTCGAGCCGGTGAAATTAGCTGATGGCGTTGTTGCCACATCCACACTGGTACATAAACATGTACGTCCTGTTAGGATGGCAGATGCCTTCGAAAGAATAACTCCCGAAGCACAGAAAGCCGATATTAATTATGTAATTAACAGAGCTGATATCAGATCATCAGAACTGAAAGCTGAAGATATAGCAAAACTCAGAGAATATATTGACAGTGTTGAAGCTGATCCCGACCGTGTATTCAAGGTTGCAACAATAAGTTCCTATGCATCTCCTGACGGAGAATTTGATTTCAATGAAGAACTATCCGGTAAAAGAGGTTCTTCGGCTGATCAGTTTATGAAAAGAGAGTTCAGAGATGTTGAATCTGTAAGTATTGAAGATTTCTTTGATGCAAAGACAACAGCAGAAGACTGGGAAGGCTTTAAGGAAGAAGTTGAAAATTCCAACATATCCGATAAAGATCTTATTCTCAGAGTTCTTTCTATGTATTCCGATCCAGAAGTGCGGGAAAGAGAGATAAGAAACATGTCATCAGCTTTTGAAGCCCTCAAAACAGATATCCTTCCAAAACTCAGAAGATCAACTATGATAGTTAACGTTGATAAGATAGGCCGTACTGATGAACAGATACTTTCACAGGCCAAATCAAATCCTTCTGTATTGAGCCTTGAAGAAATGCTTTATGCTGCCACTCTTACAGAAGACCTTAATGATCAACTGTCATTCTTCAGAGCTGCCTTTGCTGCTAACCCTTCTGACGTCCGCGCTGCAAACAATATAGGAGTAGTCCTGATGACACAGGGTAAGACAGATGAAGCTATTACTGCTCTTGAAAGAGCCAGCTCCGTAGAAAATAATGATTTTGTCAAGAGTAATCTTGCTTTCTGCTCTCTGGTTAACGGGGAACTTGATAAAGCTGAAGATTTATTCAACTCAATGTCAGCCCAGACAACCGATTCAAAATGTGGTCTTGGTATGATAGCTATTACCAAAGGAGAATATGATGCTGCTGCAAATTATTTCGGCACTGTTCCCTGTTTCAATGCAGCATTGTCACAATACCTTAAAGGTGATATTAACAGGGCAAAAGCCACTCTTGATGGCTTTACCCCTAAATGTACTACCGGAAGGCCAGGTTATCTCAAAGCTATTATCGGAGCACGTCTCGACGATAAAAACTATATGCTGGCAGGACTGCGTGAAGCTATAGGATTTGATTCAAGCTGGAAAGATTATGCAAAAACAGATATCGTCCTTTCAAAGTTCTGGGAAGATGATGCTTTCAAAGCACTGGTACAATAAAAACTACAAATAAAGAATAAAAAAA
>DAINPM010000114.1:0-4480 GCA_036743455.1 Bacteroidales bacterium
TCCAGTGCATCCAGACGTTCTTTTGTATCCATGATGATTTGCCTCCGGTCCTGAAGTTAAAAACATATATGTATTCCATTCTAAAACTTAAAGGATAATAAAACGTTTATAAACAAAATGGCTGGCTATGCGCCCCCTTTGTATAAGTTGAAGACATGCTGGAAGCTGAAAACAAGTGGGCTTAAAATTAGTAAACATTTACGAATGGTGAAAGATTGCCGGTAGCTTATTTCTGCTTTATTAAATTATAAATAAATTGCCAAAGCAACCAAAGATCATTATATAATTTCTGGTTAATAGGTCCAACTTATGATATTATACAAAAAAAGCAGTTAAATTTCTATAATGTTAAATGTTATTATTCCGGTTGAGCAAATATTTTTGTACTCAAACAAAAAGGGGCGCCATCAACCTTGCCATAAGTTCTGACACTTTATGGTTTTATTGGGTGACTATTTTCTGGGGGATCGCAATTTTAATCCATGCATTAAAGATATTTATTCTTAAAGAAAAATTTCCTGGAGAAGAATGGGAGGAAAAAAAGATAAAAGAATTTATGGAGAAAGACGGCAGAGAATAAAAGTTAACTTATAAAGGGAATTTCTTTTCATCAGGAGGCAGAGAGTTCATTGTGTCCGTCATAAACACACTAATTATGAAAGCAATTATGAAGTATGATGAACAGATCCGGTTGGTAAAAAGATTCTCAGGGCTATTTCAAGATATGGGGCGAGCGAATTAATCATTTTCAGATATCACGGGGAAAATGCGATGGAGAAAGATCAGGGCTCTGGCCAGAGTGGAATGACCGGGATAGCGGAAGACACAGGGGGAAGGATTATCAAGGGTGAGGGTTTTATCCTTACTGTTTCGGATGATAAGCTTTCCGTATACATAGGTGCCGAGAATGAGCTGTCTTCTGAAATTACTTTTGAGGATGTAAAGGAATTATTAAAAGGTGAGGGAATAGGATACGGAATTGATGATGGTATTATCAAGGAATACCTTGCAACCCGGCAAGCCAGAAAAGAGCCATGCAGGATTGTACAGGGTAAAGCACCGGAACCGGGCCATGATGCCAGGATCAAATACCACTTTGATACCAGTCCTTTAAGAATCGGTACAATAAATGAATCAGGCCGTCTTGACTATAAAGACCGCGGAGAAATTGTACAGGTAAAAGAGGGGAGCCTGATTGCCGAAAAGATTCCAGCCAGGGATGGTGTGCCGGGAATTGACGTCTATGGGCAGGCAATCCCTCTTTCAAAATCCAGGGATACTAAGTTTCTTTGTGGCAAAGGAACAGAAAAATCCGAAGATGGTTCCAGGATTTATGCCAAGATTGATGGACGGCCTGATATTTCAGAAGATGGTAAAATTTCAGTTTATGCTGTTTTGCAGATAGCCGGTGATGTAAGCCTTGAGACCGGACATGTTGATTTCAAAGGCGATATTGAAGTCGCTGGCTGTATTCAGGATGGTTTCAAAGTAAAAGGGGAAAACCTTAAGGCCAATGAAATTCTAAATGCTGAAATTGATATTTCAGGGAGTGTTATTGTTTCAGGGGGTATTATAGGGGCGAATATCATGGCTGGAGGCGAGGTTAGTGCATTATATATTCACAATGCACATGTCCAGTCTACCGGTGAAATTAAAGTTGAAAAAGAGGTCTTTTCTTCAATCCTGGAAACCAATCAGAAATGCAATGTTATGCGGGGCAAGATATCATCTTCATCGGTTTCAGCAAAGAAGGGGATTATGGCAGGAGTAATAGGTTCTGAGGCCTCTTCTCCATGTAATTTGACAGTCGGAATTGACACGGTCGGCAATAATAAGGTCAACCATATCATTGAACAGATTGCTATTAAGAGAAAAGAACAGAACAAGTTGGGAGATCTTGTGGCAGGACTCCAGCAGGAAATCAAAAATCTGGATGATGAATTAGAAAGTATTCCCCAGGAAGAGGATAAGGCAAGATTACAGCAAATGTCGCTGCAAAAGACTCTGGGAGAGTGTCAAAAGAAGGGGGATATGCTTCAGGCTAAGAAAATTGAAGGTGCCATTAAATTTCTTGATTTAAAAATAAGTCAGGTTTATGAAGCCATGGATAGTATACTTGCCAGACAGGAAGAGATTCAGGAAAAAATAAATAAGCACGACCAGGAGATTAAAAGGTACGGACAAGGGATTGAAAATCTGAAATGTGAAGCAAACGACATTACAGAATTATTAAAGAGTGAGAAAGGAATTGCAGAGGTCAGGGTTTCCGGTCCTATCCATGCACTTACTCACATTACAGGCTCTCATTCATCATGTACTCTTACGGAAGATTATCAGCATGTACTTATCAGAGAGGCCAAAATTGTTGAGCCGGAACAGCCGCCGGAATGGAAAATGAGTATTAGTCCTCTCAAATAATTTCGATGTTTTTAATTTAGTTATATCCACTGGAAATGGATATATTCTCATCTCAAGATCTTTAGCAACAATAAAGGCTGTCGCATGATTTTGAGTGCTGATGGATCTTTATATTACAGGACGATGGAAAGATTTAAGGAGCAGATGTTATAGGCCAATGGCCTGTTTACATATCGCGGATTATCTTTAGCATGTCCGCAGCAGAAATGATACCAAGTACCTTTCCTTCCCGGGTAACAAATATGCGGTGGATATGATTGCTGATCATCGTATCGGCAACTTTCTGAACAGGAGTATCTTCATTCACACTATAAATCTTGGGTGTCATGATATTGCCTACCGTCATTAACGGCTCATTTCCAAAGTGCAATGATTCAATTTCAAGTGGTGCAAGCTGATTTTCAAGGGTATGGATGTAGTATTCATGGTGCCCGTCGGTTTCGGGATCTTTTTCCAGCATAGTGTCATGGCTTATCATATCCGTCAATGAAACTACTCCGACTAATTTGCCATCTTCAGATATGACAGGAGCGCCTGAAATACAGTTTTCAACCAGGAATTCAGCCAGTCTTTGAAGGGACCAGTCAGATTTCACTTCTAAAACATCCCGGCTCATAATATCTTTTGCGGTCAAAACTTTCATTATCGGCCCATAGTGAGTGTTAAATGATCGGATATCTTGAGCGTTGAGAAAGAAGATCAGGCGTTTAATCTTAATTTAATAAAACGCCAAAATTCTGCCTAAGTCAATAAAAAAACAGGATAGTCAGAATGCATATTGAAATGAGGATGTAAGAAAGGTGAAAAAAATTCTTAAAAAAAAATTTTTTTTTGATAATAATAAAAAAATTGTCATTTTCTGTTGCATGGGTACTTACTTTATGTTCACTTTGTTAAGCTAAAGCAGGGTATCCTTTAAAGCATTAAAGGAGATTATAAATAATGAGAGTAGAATGTTCAAATTGTCACAAGGTCTATAATATTCCAGATGAAAAACTGCAGGATAAAAAGAAGATAGCCTTTGAGTGCCCGGCATGCAAAGCTATAATAAGAGTTGATTTGAAGCCGGTTTCGGCAAAAGCCGAATCTGCTGCTCCTTCACAAAAGGAAACTGAAATACAGTCCGGAGGTGAAGCATTAAAAAAGGATATACTTAAAAACCTTAAATTTTTGCTTCCTATGCCCCACGTTATGCTCAAGGCTCGCGAGATTATGTCCGATCCAAACTCAGATTTTGAAGAAATCAATAAAGTTCTCATAGCAGACCCTGCAATGGCTGCCGAAGTTCTGAAGCTGGCAAATTCATCATATTATGGGATGAGTGGGAAAGTTTCATCCATACACCAGGCTATCGTTTTGCTTGGAATTGAAATTCTGCTGCAGATGATTACAGTGGCCGGAACCTCGAAAATGCTGGGTAACAGAATGAAAGGATATGGATTAGAATCCGGCGTATTATGGAGACATTCCATTGCCGTTGCTGTTTGCAGCCGGATTATTGCAATAAGAAAAGACAAAAAACTGGGTAATGATGCTTTCTCCGCAGGTCTTATCCATGATATGGGAAAACTTATTCTTGATCCCTATCTATTTAAAAGAAAAGATATTTTCAATGATTGCCTTGAAAAAAGCCATGGGGATTTACTTTTTGCTGAGCAGCAGGTTTTGGGATTAGACCATTCAGAAATTGCGTATGAACTCTGTAAGTCATGGAAGATTCCGGAATGGCAGGCTGTAGCAATAAGGTATCATCACCAGCCATCTATTGCAAAAGGAAGTGAACTCGCGCATATTCTTCATATGGCAGACGTGGTTTCCATGAAATGCGGCTTCGGTTCAGGTGAGCAGTTCACAACTGAGTACAAGATAGAGGATGGAACCATGGAAGCCTTGGGGATTAAGCAAGAAGATATGAACAAAATAATTGATGAAGTCATGGATGCCGTTGAAATAATAGAAGAGAATACACTTTAGTGAGCTCAGTACAGTTCATACCTGACCAGACGTCCATCAAGGCCTCCATTGGAGAGCGGTTTTTTCCATGACGGTTTCAATCCCATGC
>DAINPM010000115.1:0-4452 GCA_036743455.1 Bacteroidales bacterium
AAGTTTATACCTTATTCAGTTTTGCAAATCTCAGAAGTAATTTTTTTCTGTTATTATTTGCAAATTCGACGGTAGCAGTGGTGTTGGGTTTATTACCTTCTATTGATACTATTACTCCTGTTCCGAATCTTTCATGATACACTTTATCTCCTTCCTGGAATTCTGAGGGATCTGAAGACTCGTTTGCGGATGACACAGCATTCTCTGTTCGTGTCAGTTTTTTAAGTTTGGAAGAAGGTTTATAATTAAATGTCTCTTCGCGGAAAGGGCGGGGTTTAAACTGATCTGTCTTAAAGGAAGGTCCTGTTTTCTTTGCCGGCTGTCTGTTGTCAATAAATTCAGGATTAATCTCACGCAAAAAGCGGCTTGGGTGACTGCTTTCAAGGTTTCCCCATATATATCTGTTGAGAGCATAGCTGAGTGTGGCATGTTTTTTTGAACGGGTAAGAGCCACATAAAAAAGACGTCTTTCTTCCTCAAGGTCTTTTGAACATCCAGTTGATTTTGGGGAGGGGAAAAGAGTATCTTCCATTCCTACGATATATACATACTGAAATTCCAGTCCTTTAGCCGAATGCATGGTCATAAGGGTAACCTTGTCGCTGTCTTTTTCCGTGTCAGTATCCTGATCGGTTAATAATGCTACATTTGCCATATATGCCTCAAGGTTGGAAGGTTCTCCGTTGGTCTCTGCAGCTTCAGTGAAGATTTTTATGGCGTTCAATAATTCCTGGATATTTTCATAACGACTTATTTCTTCAGGGAGATTGCCATTCCTCAACTCTCTGACAATGCCCGACGCAGCAGCAATTTCTCCTGCTTTTGTATAAGCATCTGTAGTGTTTTTATTTACAGAAAGGACATTGATCATTTCAATGTATCCCTGCAGTTTCAGCACAGTTCCTTTATTGAATTTTTCAGGGTAATTATTTATTCTGCAGAGAATGTCCCAGGCGGAACTATCCTCCAAAGAAGCCAGTTCGAGAATTTTTGCCAGAGTGGTGTCGCCAATACCTCTTTTGGGATAGTTGACCGATCTTTTTAATGCTTCTTCATCTTCAGGATTGATGACCATCCTGAAATAAGCCAGAAGATCTTTTATCTCTTTACGATCATAGAAAGAGAGCCCTCCGTATATTCTGTAGGGGATATTTTTTTTACGAAGGGTTTCTTCAAATACACGACTTTGTGCATTAGTCCGGTACAGAATAGCAAAATCAGACCATTTAAGCTGAAGAGAATATCTCCTGTCAAAAATATCTGAAGCAATGTTGATACCTTCTTCAATATCTGTCATAGATCTGAAAAGACAGATCTTTTCCCCTGGTTCATTATTTGAAAATACCTTCTTCCTGATCTGTCCGCTGTTCTTTTCAATAAGTTCATTGGCAGCATTCACAATGATCTGTGTCGACCGGTAATTCTGTTCGAGTTTGAAGAGCCGGTAATCGGTATAATCGTTCCTGAAACCCAGTATGTTCTCTATTCTTGCCCCACGGAAAGAATAAATACTCTGGGCATCATCACCCACAACACACAGATTGTGGTGTATAGCAGCAAGTTTATTTACAATGAGATATTGAGCGTAGTTGGTATCCTGGTATTCATCCACCAGGATATATTTGAATCGTTCCTGATATGCTGACAGAACTTCAGGGAAATCTCTGAACAAGATATTAATGTTTAGCAGCAGATCATCAAAATCCATGGCATTTGCCTTAAAACAACGGGAGGCGTAGATGCTGTATATTTGAGACAGAAGAGGCATGCGGGCACTTTTATCGTAATCCGTCATTGAGCTGTCTGCTGCATACATGGAGGATGTTATAAGATTATTTTTTGCTGCTGAGATCCTTGAAGCTATAACACCCGGCTTATAGATGTTGTCATCAAGGCTAAGCTCTTTGATGATACTTCTGATAAGACTTTTTGAATCAGTGGTATCATATATTGTATAATTCTGTTTATAGCCCAGTCTGGAACCCTCTTTCCTCAATATCCTTGCAAAGATAGAATGAAATGTGCCCATCCAAAGAAACCTGGTAACTTCTGGTCCTGCTATCCCTGCTATCCTTTCTTTCATCTCTGCCGCAGCCTTATTTGTAAAAGTCAGGGCAAGGATACTTCCTGCAGAAATACCTTTCTGCAGAAGATAGGCTATTCTGTAAGTGAGAACCCTTGTCTTGCCTGCACCGGCACCCGCAATAACAAGAGCGGGGCCTTCGGTATTGATAACCGCCTGCCGTTGGGCTTCATTCAGGTCATTAAGAAAACTTATGGTCATATTATTTCGGAATTACAGCTTTCCGGGCCGGCAAATTTAATAAATATCTCTGAGGGGGATACAGGAATTTAAAGAATAGCTTCCGGAATAATCAGAAAAAACAAATAACCGGATATTTTGATCCTTTTTATTATAATTGCGTATTATTATACAAATACGGTCAAAATATCCGTTATCAAAAATAAATTATTCTGCCTGTGCGTTTTTCATTATTATTTATCATATTACTGTTCCCTCTGTCATCAGTTGCGCAAATATCTGCTCCGGGATCAACATCAGTGCTGTATACTGATTATCCTTCCATGCCGGATTTGAAACATTCTGTATTTATTTACTGTAATGCCAGCGGAACGGAGACAGGAACACTTAATGCAGTCAATCCCAAATGTGATGGCTCTGTTTATAATTTTTCATGGTATAAGTGGAATGATGCTACAAAGAGTTTCAGTGTTTTCCTTAAATCAGATAACGGAGTCAGCTCTTCCCAGCATGCAGGCCTTGAAGAAGGAGGCTACAAAATTGATATCACTGGAAGCGGTAACTGTGATACCAGTCTGATAGCATGGATTGTTATGGATGAGCCTCCTGTAGCAGAGGCTTCTCTCGCTCAGCAACTATGTAATCGTGTCGCCCTGGATGGTAATGCCGAAGCAACTGTTGATGAATTCTATTACAGGGACCCGTCCAATGGAGCTGTTGTTTCTTTCAGTAACGAAATAACTTTCCTCTGGTCATCCACACCACCTTCTGTTATTCCTTACCCTTCGATTGATATCGACCCTGTGACTTACTCTCCTCCTCTGGAGGATGTGACATATAAACTTGAAGTATTCAGTCTGGGATGTAAAAGCGAAGCCTCATTTTTTTATGAATCTATTCATGTGAAAGCCGATGCACTCGTCGAACCTGTAACAGGTGAAGCTCCTCTGGAAGTTATGTTTATAAATAAATCAGTAAGAGGATCAAAATTCGAATGGGATTTTGGGGATAATACAACATCTTCTCTCGAGAACCCGGAACCTCATATCTATAATAAACCCGGACTCTATTACCCGAAACTCAGGATTGAAAGTGACCTGCTTTGTATTGATTCTGTTAAACTTGACAGTATATATGTAGAACCTTCCAGACTAAATATCCCCAATGCTTTTACTCCCAATGAAGATGGTTATAACGACAGGTTTATAGTTGATGCACGGTCTCTGCGCTACCTGAATGTTGAAATATTCAGCAGATCAGGACTGAAAGTATATGGCTACAGTGGTGACAGTGACGGAATTAAATCATGGGAAGGATGGGACGGGAAGGTTAATAACAGCTCCATTGAAGCCCGGCCCGGAATATATTTCTACATTATCCGGGCCCTTGGTTGGGACGATATCCGTTACGACAGTAAAGAATACAGGGGATTTCTCTATCTGTACAGGTAAAGAGAAAAAACTACTCTTTCAGCTATAAACTATCTGTTTATTTTTTACGGCCATTCTTTTTCCTGTTTTGTGCGAAAGACACCCAAAATAAATTTTATATAATTATTCCCGGAATTTAATGCTGTGCAAAACATTGATTCTTTTTTTCCATGACACCGGAGGTGTCAACACTCAGTAGCCCGGGTTCTACCCCGGGAAAGGTGCATTACATCATAACAACAACCGTGGAGGGGTTGACTTCAAAATGACATCCTGACTGATGGTAGCTTTTCTTCGGTTGAAGAAGTTGAAGAAGTTGAAGAAGTTGAAGAAAGGGGGTTGAAACGGGTTTATTGCCACTGCCCCGGTGGAACCTGTACTATTGGAAGTCCAGCCCTTCGGGCTGAAGAACTTTCTGTGCTGTTTTGTGCGAAAGACATCCATATTTATAAGAAAAACTACTCTTTCAGCTATAAACTATCTGTTTATTTTTTACAGCTATCCTTTTTTTACCGGTGATTATTCTTGTTTTATCGAAATGTTACTGAATTTTAACTAAAAAAACTTGGTAAACTAAAATAGTTTTGTCATTTTCGCCAGCTCAATTTTTGTAATGAGTAACAGACAAAGAATTATAGAAACAGCTGCTGAAATGTTCAGGACCTATGGTGTCAGAGCTGTTACAATGGATATGCTGGCAAATCGTATCCGTCCTAGCAAGTACACTTTTGAGGTAATTTCAGTGCGTTATACTAAGTT
>DAINPM010000116.1:0-4317 GCA_036743455.1 Bacteroidales bacterium
CTTGCCAATAACAGTGAACATTGACAAATCACATATCCAACCTATTAATGCCCGTTTCCATATCGATATTCTGAATGACAACACTTTCAGACTCACTGCCTCACAGGAAGAAGTAGCCTTGTATAACTATATCGACAATGAAATTGCAAGCAGGTATAATACACTTATAGTTGATACTATATGCCGCTTCAATGAGATAATAACTTCAAGACAATTCAAATTTTCAGTTTCTCTCAATAAACAACACTACTCCGGAGATGCAGATAATGAAAATATTAGCTTCTTTGTACTATATCATATTGATCAACTGACCAAAAGTTACCTTACAAGATTGAAAGTAGAGCCGGTAAGTATAAGATCATCTCTTATTAAAATATTTTTCCAGGGTGAGAATCTTGACCTTACAATAGATTTTTTAAATAAATATGTTCAGAATTACCTTGATGCAAACCTGGAAAAGAAAAACAGGATAGCTATCAATACCATTGATTTTATCGACAGTCAGATATCGGAAATATCTGATTCCCTGGTACAATCGGAATCGGCTCTCCGCGATTTCCGGTCAACACACCAGGTAACAGACCTTAGTTACCAGGGGCAACAGGCACTTCAACAGATGAATCAGATAGACATGGAACGTGCAACTCTTCAGATACAGGAACGTTACTATAATTACCTCCTGGATTATTTTGAAAAAAACCAGGATATGACCTCCCTGTCACCTCCCTCTTCTTCAAACGTTGTTGACCCCATACTCAGCTCAATGATAGTTGAACTACAGGAAACAGCCGCCGAAAGAGCTGCCATATTAAGCAACAGAGCAGATAAAAACCTCTTCCTGGGTCAGCTGGAAAACAGGATACGCCTTCAGAAACAGGCAATAATTGAAAACGTTAAAAATAATCTCAACACACTTAACCAGACTCAGAATGAACTCAATTACCGTGCAGAGAAACTGAACAGAGAGATCTCGAAACTGCCGAGAACCGAACTGAATATGGTAAGCATGCAACGACAATACAATCTGACAGATGCCATATATACTTTTTTCCTTGAGAAAAGATCAGAGGCAGCTATTACAAGAGCATCCAATTTCCCGGATTATGAAATACTTGAACCTGCCCGCTCAATTACCCGCTCTGTCCTTTCTCCCAAGACCATGCTCAACTGGCTGATTGCTTTATTTCTTGCGGCAATGATACCTACCATTTTCATCATTCTGAAAAATTTCTTCAATGAAAAAATAGCATCTGTAAGAGATGTAGAACAACTTCTCGGGAAACCGGTATTAAGTCTTATTTATTCTAATACCCACCGGACTGAAGCTGTAGTACATAAGTATCCAGGATCTGCCATTGCAGAATCATTCAGAAATCTCCGCAGCAGTCTGTTCCTGAAATTCAGATCAGAACCTATTAAAGTAATTATGATAACATCTTCACAACCACAGGACGGGAAAAGCTTTGTTTCCTTTAATCTTGCTGCATCTATCGCTTCTGTAGGACATAAAACGGTAATAGTCGATTGTGACCTGAGAAGGCCTACATTACATGATAAATTCAAAATAAATAATTCTATTGGTCTTTCAAATTATATGGTTGACCATACTCCTAAAGAAAAAATAATTCACAAAACCGATGTTGAAAACCTTGCATTTATCCCTGCAGGACCTGTTCTTGCAAATTCTTCAGAACTGATAGAAGCAGGCGCTCTTGACGAAATAATTGATTACCTGAAACAAGAATACGAATATGTTATTATTGATGCAACACCTACAGGATTGGTTGCTGATGCAACTCCTTTAATTAAATATGCATCAAACATACTTCTTGTTTGCAGAAACAATAGTACCAGAAAAGATGTCTTCAACGATGTTCTTACTATGTTCCGGACAAATAACATAGAAAACTTCGATGTAGTTTTCAACGACCTGAGCATCAAGAAGAGCAGCTATGGCAGGTATAACGCTTATTATAACAAAGAGGGCTTTTCTATTCTGAATAAATAAATATGATTTAATACAATAATACTAAACATGAACAGTAACAAGTCAACAATATCAGATAAAGTAAGGAATTATATTGTACAGGCCTCACACGCCGGTGAAGAGAAAATTAAAAATGAATCTCTGATATTTAAAGAGGGTTACTTTGACTCAATGGGATTCATAATGCTAATAGCCTTTCTGGAAGAAACATTTTCCATTAAAACAAATGATGATGATTTAATGGAAGAAAACTTTGAATCAATAAACGCTATCACTGATTTCGTACACAATAAAATTAATAACTGATCATGTGCGGAGTAGCCGGTATAATTGATTACCAGGGCAGATATAACGGCAGGACAGCTGTCAGATCAATGCTCCGCTCAATAAGCTACCGCGGACCAGACGAGAGTGGGATCTATGTATCAAATGCTGCAACCCTGGGAAATGTAAGACTGAGCATCATTGACCTCCTTACCGGGCAACAGCCTCTCTCCGACCCCACAGGCAGATACTGGATAGTACACAATGGAGAAATATTCAACTACAGGGAACTGAGAAAAGACATGGAAGCTGACGGTGAGAAATTCATAACACAGTCAGATACGGAAGTGATTGTCCACCTATACGCCTTATATGGCCCCAAATGTCTTTCGCTTCTTAACGGTCAGTTTGCTTTTGCTGTCTGGGATAAACAAAAGGAAGAATTATTCATTGCCCGCGACAGAGTGGGTATCCGTCCCCTCTTCTACAACCTTAAAAACGGAGTTTTTTCCTTCGCCTCAGAAATAAAAGCCCTGCTCACTCAGAAAACTATCAGCCCCAAACTACGGGTTCAAAGCCTGTCCCAGATATTTACCTTCTGGACTACCCTGACACCTTACACTGCCTTTGAAGATATCTTTGAACTGCCTCCCGGTCATTATCTCACTTTCAACCGGAAGGGGCTTACAATAACAAAGTACTGGGACCTTGATTACAGCCGTACAGATAAAGAGATAAAACTGAATGAGGCTGCCGGACAGCTTGAAGAACTTCTTAAAAATGCAGTACGCTTACGGCTAAGGGCCGACGTTAAAGTTGCTGCTTACCTAAGCGGCGGTATCGACTCAAGTGCTACCACTGCCTTTATTAAGGATATTGAACCTGGCATACTGAATACTTTCTCCATAGGCTTCGATGAAAAGGATTTCGATGAGAGCAGGTACCAGAAAGAAGCAGTGGAATACTTCAGCACAAAACACAGATCTGTCAGCTGCTCTTCAGACAGTATAGCTCATCTCTTTCCGAAAGTGATATGGCATTCCGAAACAGCTGTCACCAGAACTGCTCCTGCCCCAATGATGATACTCTCAGAACTTGTCAGGGAAAACAATATCAAAGTGGTCATAACAGGAGAAGGATCAGATGAAATTCTGGCAGGCTATGATATCTTCAGAGAGGATGCCATCAGACGATTCTGGGCTTCACAACCGGCCTCCCGTATACGTCCTCTTCTGCTTAAAAAGATCTATCCCGATATCCCTCATCTGAGAAATGCCAACCCTGCAATACTGAAGATGTTCTTCGGGTACAGACTGCAGGAAACAGATAATCCCCTGTATTCACATTTACTGAGATGGAATAATGCTAACCATATAAAGAAACATTTCTCAGACGAGACACAATCAGCCCTGTCAGATTATGATCCGCTGGAGGAACTGGCAGAAAAACTGCCTCAAAACTTTAACAAATGGGATCCCCTGGCCAGAGCACAGTGGCTGGAGACAACAGTATTCATGTCGGGTTACCTGCTGTCATCTCAGGGCGACAGGATGGCAATGGCCAACTCTGTTGAAGGAAGATATCCTTTTCTCGATTACAGAGTCATTGAATTCTGTGCAGGACTACCTTCAAAATTCAAACTAAACGGATTAAATGAAAAGTATCTGCTCAAGAAAATGATAGACGGCCGCATACCTGAAAGTATCATAAAAAGGCCAAAACAACCTTATAGGGCACCTATCAGAAGTGTATTTATGTCAAAAGATGCACCTGAATATGTGAAAAAAATGCTGTCCGGCACCTACACCAGGAAAGCCGGGATTTTCAATCCGGATTCTGTTGCTGCCCTGACAGAAAAGATCGAAAAAACAGGAATCGCTTCCGAAGTTGATAATATGGCACTCACTGCTGTGATATCCACACATCTTTTGTATCATCAGTTCATTGAAAATAATAACGGTGAGTACGGAAGAGAAGACCTAAGGAACCTGAAAATCGTTGAGGATAAATAAAGAATCGCTTATGACGAGACTACTGAATAAGTTTTCTTTTATTAACTTTTTGGG
>DAINPM010000117.1:0-3809 GCA_036743455.1 Bacteroidales bacterium
TCTGTTAAAACAACTTTTAAAGAGATACTGGCTGAAGAAGGGATTATTTTTTCTGCGTTCAGTGATGCGGTAAAAGAATACCCTGACCTGGTCAGGAGATACCTTGGCACAGTTGTTCCCTATACGGATAATTTTTTCGCAGCTTTGAATTCCGCTGTGTTCAGTGACGGATCATTTTGTTATATCCCGAAAGGAGTCAGATGCCCGATGGAACTATCAACATATTTCAGGATTAATGCTGCCAATACGGGGCAATTTGAAAGAACCTTGCTGATTGCTGATGAAGAATCGTATGTGAGTTATCTGGAAGGATGTACGGCTCCCATGCGTGACGAGAACCAGCTACATGCTGCTATAGTGGAGATCATTGCAGAGAACAATGCCGAGGTTAAATACTCAACTGTACAGAACTGGTACCCGGGAGATAAGGACGGTAAGGGGGGAATCTTTAATTTTGTCACAAAAAGAGGTTTATGCCGGGGAGAGAATTCAAAAATTTCCTGGACTCAGGTGGAAACAGGGTCATCCATAACATGGAAATATCCGTCATGCATTCTGAAAGGAGATAATTCGACGGGCGAGTTTTATTCAGTAGCTGTTACGAATAATTTCCAGCAGGCAGATACCGGGACCAAAATGATCCACATAGGGAAAAATACAAAGAGCACAATAGTGTCCAAGGGTATCTCAGCCGGTCATGCACAGAATAGTTACAGGGGGCTTGTCAGGGTTCTTAGAAATGCCTCTGGTGCCAGGAATTTCTCACAATGTGATTCACTCTTATTGGGAGCTAAATGCGGAGCTCATACCTTCCCTTATATTGAGGTGGATAATCAGACCTCAGTTGTTGAGCATGAAGCTACTACCTCAAAGATAGGAGAAGATCAGATCTTTTATTGCAATCAGAGAGGTATCTCCACAGAGGATGCAATAGGCCTGATTGTAAATGGTTATGCAAGAGAAATATTGAACAAACTTCCAATGGAATTTGCTGTTGAAGCTCAGAAACTTCTTCAGATAAGTCTCGAGGGAAGTGTGGGTTAGAAAGAAAACGGCAAGACAGGTCGTATATAGAATGTTTTAATTCACATATAAATAAGGGATTTGTATATTTAAATGTAATCGGAAATATATTATGTTGATTATTAATAACTTAAAAGCTGCCATTAATGAGAAGAATATACTGAAAGGGGTATCTCTTGAAGTAAAAGCCGGTGAAATACATGCTATAATGGGACCTAATGGATCGGGAAAAAGTACATTGGCAGCTGTTATTGCCGGAAGAGATTTGGCCAGGATAACGGAGGGGACAGTTACATTTATGGGAAAAAACCTTCTTGATATGTCTCCTGAAGAAAGAGCCCGGCAGGGTTTATTCCTGGGCTTTCAGTATCCTATTGAGATACCCGGAGTCAGTATGATGAATTTTATGAAGACAGCAGTTAATGAGCAACGTAAATACAAGGGACTGGAACCCTTGTCAGCATCTGATTTCCTTAAAATAGTGAGGGAAAAGAAAGAACTGGTGGGGATTGACTCCAAACTGACGAACAGGTCTGTCAATGAAGGGTTTTCCGGAGGAGAAAAGAAAAAGAATGAAATATTTCAAATGGCAATGCTGGAACCGAAACTGGCTATCCTTGATGAAACAGATTCAGGTCTGGATATAGACGCCCTCCGTGTTGTCGCCAATGGTGTAAATAAACTGAAAACACCCGATTCTTCCGTAATTGTTATTACGCATTACCAAAGACTTCTCGAGTTCATCATTCCCGATGTTGTTCATGTTTTGTATGACGGCAGAATAGTCCGTACAGCAGGCAAAGAGCTTGCACTGGAACTAGAGGAAAAAGGTTACGACTGGATCAGAAAGGAAATTGAAACATCCGGATTATCATGAATGTCCATAACGACTGCAGAGAACGATATCATAAGCTGTATGAAAAGAATATAGAGAAGATTAAAGCAAAATCTTCTCCATATGTAAATGCCTGCAGAGAACCGGCCTTTGAGAAATTTATGCAACTTGGTATACCGACAACAAAAAATGAGAACTACCGCTATACTGATCTAAGCCATTTTTTTAACTATGATTATAAAAACTATTTTCTCCCCGGCAGGGAGGATTTTTTGAAAGCAGAACAGTTTCGTTGCAATGTTCCTGACCTTGATACCCATGGAATAATACTTCTCAACGGTTTTTATCCCACTCTTACAGACAAATTAAGGGAACTTCCCGGAGGGATAATGGTCGGCAGCCTGAATGAGGCTGCAAAAACATTCGGAGATAAGATAGCTCAGCATTATAACAGATATATTAACGGAGATTCCGACGGACTGGTCCATCTTAATACTGCAATGGCATTTGACGGGATATTTGTTTATGTTCCTTCAGGTGTCAAATTGCAAAAGCCTGTTCAGGTAGTTAATCTGGTAGATTCAGACAATGATATTTTTAATCAACACCGTAATCTTATTATCGTTGAGAAGAATGCTGATCTTACTCTTATTATATGTGATCACACTCTTTCTCCTCAAAAATTTCTGACAAATGCCGTTACTGAAGTTTATGTGGGGGAAGACTCTCATTTTGATATCATAAGAGTTCAGAATGAACATAATAATGCAGCAAAGATAACTCATACTTTTATTCATCAGGAAAAGAACAGTACAGCTTCTTCCAATAATATAACCCTTCATGGAGGTCTGGTACGTAACAGTACTCATCATTTTCTGGGTGGGGAAGGTGCAGAATGTTCTGCCTACGGGCTTTATCTGACCGATAAGTTTCAGCATATTGACAATTATGTAAATGTCAATCATGCATTTCCGAACTGCAGGAGTAATCAACTTTTCAAGGGAGTACTTGACGATATAGCCAAAGGTGTTTTCAACGGACGTATCTATGTGGGTAAAGACTCACAGGGTACGGTTGCTTACCAGAAAAACAACAGTATATTGCTTACAGACGATGCCGTGATGGATACAAAACCTCAGCTGGAAATTTATGCAGATGATGTTAAATGCAGTCATGGAGCCACCATAGGACAACTGGATGAAGATGCTCTTTTCTATCTCCAATCGAGAGGGATAGAAAGACGTGAAGCACAGCTTATGCTTATGTTCGCTTTTGCCCACGAAGTAATACAGAATATAAATGTTGATGCACTACGCGAAAGAATGGACAGTCTCGTTATGCAAAGACTCAGGGGCGAACTTTCGCGTTGCGCAAACTGTATGGTTAACTGTGGTTAATATAACTTGAATGAAAAATATTTCAGAGATAAGATCAGATTTTCCTATTCTATCCGAAAAAGTATATGGCCTGCCCCTTGTGTATTTTGATAATGGGGCAACGACACAAAAACCGGAGATCGTTATTAATAAGCTGAGTGAGATATACAGAAAGTATAACAGCAATATTCACAGAGGTGTTCATGCTTTGAGTGATATGGCTTCTGAAGAATATGAGGCTGCAAGGGAAAAAGTGAGATCGTTTATAAAGGCCGAAAAAAAGGAGGAAGTTATATTTACTGCGGGCTCAACAGGGTCCATTAATACTGTTGTTTTTTCTTTCGGAGAGAGATTTATCCATAAGGATGACGAAATAATTATAAGTTCTCTGGAGCATCATGCCAATATTGTTCCATGGCAGATGTTGTGCGAAAGAAAAGGCTCAAAGCTGAAAATCATACCGGTTAATGATAATGGAGAGATACTGCTGGATGAATACTATAAACTACTCAACAGGAAAACAAAAATAGTGGCAGTCACCCAGGTCTCTAACGCCCTGGGAATTAAAGTTCCTG
>DAINPM010000118.1:0-3771 GCA_036743455.1 Bacteroidales bacterium
AGTTCTATCAATTATATTATTTTTACCTTTGGTTTTGATTATAATAAGCTTCTTATGCATTTAAATGTGATCCCCTGGGACGTTAATCCTGAAATTTTCCGCATTGGTTCCTTTGCTATAAGGTGGTATGGTCTTCTCTTTGCTTCTTCTTTCCTTTTCGGATATATAATTATGCTCCGGATTTTCAGAAATGAAAATCTGAGTGATGCCCTTCTCGATAAACTGACTATTTACATGGCAGTGGGCACCATAGTGGGAGCACGGCTGGGACATTGTTTCTTTTATGAACCGGCTTATTATCTTGCACATCCCCTGGAGATACTTATGACCTGGCGTGGCGGCCTTGCCAGTCACGGTGCTGCCATAGGTATACTACTTGCTTTATGGCTTTTCGGCAGGAAAGAAAAAAAAGACTTTACCTGGACTATTGACAGAATAGCTATTGTTGTTGCCCTTTCCGGTTTCTTCATAAGGATAGGCAACCTCATGAATTCGGAGATATATGGTGTTGAGACAACTGTCCCCTGGGGCTTTGTTTTTCTCCGTAACGGAGAGAATGCTCCCAAACATCCGACCCAGATATATGAAGCACTGGCATATCTCTTTATCTTTTTATTGCTTTTCAGACTTTACTGGAGAAAGAAAGGGGAACATATACAGGGGACCCTGATTAGTCTGGCATTAATCCTGATATTTATTGCCCGTTTTTTTATTGAATTCCTGAAAGAGGATCAGGTTGCTTTTGAAGCAGGGATGAAACTCAATATGGGACAACTTCTCAGTATCCCTTTTTTCCTGATGGGTGTTGCCTGGTTTTATTACAGCCTGAAAAAAGGGAAAAGGGCAGTAATAAAAAGGGATAAACAAAAAAACCGCAAAACAAAAACAGCATCCTGAATATACTGAGAGAACAGTAAGCTGTTTATTCTCTATTTTCTTATAATACCATAAAACAATATGTCGAGTATTGCCGACAATCGTTTTTCAATGTTCATCTCTTTTTTTTCCCAGAAAAGCGGTACTTCAAGCCCTTTCAATGCCGTCTGAACAGCCAGAGCAGTATATTCACTGTTAACTACCGAAAAAACTTTTTTTCTGGCGCCGTCATACAATATCAGACGCAGAATAGCCAGCTCTTCACGGTCATACCTTGAACGGATCGATTCAATAAATTCAAAGTGGTCAAGGTTCTTGTCAAAGATCGCATTATAATAATTGGATAATTTTTCGAACGCTTTCATCCTGACAAAAACATAATTCTTCATTTTTTCTACCGGAGATTCAACCGACTTAATAGCTGTAGTAAGCTCATGTCTAAGTATATTCGCTTCGTGAAGCACTACAGCTTCAAATATTTCCTCCTTGCTCCTGAAATAGTAATAAATGGAACTCTTACCCATTTTAAGGGCTTTTGATATCTCATCCATTGTGGTTTTTTTAAACCCGTAACGACTGAAAATCTGCCCTGAAGTAATTATTATCTTCTTTCTAAATTCCTCTTTATTAACCATATAAGCCTTTAATGGATATCAGGTTTCTACGACGTGTAAATTTACAACTAAATTCATTTCCTTCAAAATATTCGAATTATCCGGTCGATAATTCTAAAAACATTACCTGCTTATTTACTCCCTTGATGATTGAACTGGTTAAATGAATAAATTGCTGATAAATTTGTATTTTTGCAACTGATTGATTACAGGTTAACAGATCATATATCAATGCTGGTCAGAGGAAAAAATTATCAGAGTATCTGGCTTGATGAATCTGATCCTTCAGTAGTAAAAGTAATTGATCAGCAAAAGTTACCATTCGTTTTCGAGACAAAGGAACTTCGTTCGGTCGATGATATTTACACTGCCATAAAGGATATGACAGTCAGGGGAGCACCGCTTATCGGTGCTGCTGCTGCTTTTGGTATCTATCTGGCTACACTTGAGATAACTCCGGCATCAAATCCCATGCAACATCTTGCCAATGCAGCCAGATACCTTATATCATGTCGGCCTACTGCGGTTAATCTTTCCATTGCCGTGAACAGGGTTATGGCAGAGCTTAATGAAGTGAAAGATGAAAAAGTGCTTTCTTCTGTTGCTCTCAGGGCTGCACTTCAGTTTTGTGAAGCAGAAAAGGAAAACTGTCGTTTGATAGGTATAAATGGCCTGCCACTTTTAAAAGAAATAAGCAGGAAAAAGAATGGAGAAACAGTCAACGTCCTTACCCACTGTAATGCTGGCTGGCTGGCATGTATCGACTATGGGACCGTCACATCTCCTTTATATCTTGCACATGAATCAGGAATACCTGTTCATATATGGGTTGATGAAACAAGGCCCCTGAACCAGGGAGCCAGACTGACTGCCTGGGAACTTGGTGAGGCAGGAATACCTTATACTCTTGTAACAGATAATACAGGCGGGCATCTTATGCAGCATGGAATGGTTGATTTAGTCATCACCGGTTGTGACAGGGCAACAAAGAAAGGTGATGTGGCAAATAAAACAGGCACCTATCTGAAAGCTCTGGCAGCTTATGATAACCATATCCCTTTTTATGCAGCTCTCCCTCTCTCTTCTTTCGACATGACAATAAGTGACGGGATACAGGAGATACCTATAGAAGAAAGGGATCCTGAAGAAGTTACACATCTTAGCGGTTTATCGGGAAATGATATCGTCACTATCAGAATATGCCCCGAAAACACCACAGCTGTCAATTATGCATTTGATGTTACTCCTGCCAGACTGATAAGCGGTCTTATTACCGAAAAAGGGATATGTAAACCTGATGAAAAAGAGATAAAAAAAATGTTTAATAATATAAAATGAAATGGAAGGGGTTGTAAAATTCAACTGTCACTGGAACCAGACAGGTCCTGTAATTTCTGACGATCAATACGAAACAATTAATTACTGGAGAGAGATCCTGTACAATATGGATCTTATAGGTGCTTACGAAAACGGAGTCGGATTTGGAAATATCAGCATACGGATAAAAGGAGGCAATCAGTTTATTATAACAGCATCGGCGACAGGCGAGATACCGGAACTGGAACCCGAACATTATGTTAAAGTCAATTCCTTTAATATAGACGATAATGCAGTTCAATGTACCGGCCCTCTGAAAGCTTCCTCTGAATCCCTGACCCATGCAGCAATATATCTTGCCGACCCCGGGGCTAATGCAGTGGTACATGTTCATAATCTGGATCTCTGGAATGATCTTATATACAATGTGCCCACAACCAATCCATCAATGGATTATGGTTCCATGGGACTGGCTAAAGATATATTCAGGCTCTTCAGCGATTCCAATGTCTTCGAGAAAAGGATCATTATTATGGCCGGTGACAGAGCCGGCATATTAACATTTGGTCATGATATGGATGAAGCTGTTAATATTCTCATGCAATATATCAGGAAAGAAAAATGATAAAAACAGGTATAATTGGTGGGTCAGGACTCGAAAACCCGGATATTCTGGTATCATCTGCTGAAAAAAGTGTTGTAACTCCTTTCGGTAATCCTTCTTCTCCTCTGCTTACTGGCTCTGTCAACGGGAAAGAAATAGTTATTCTCTCGCGGCATGGCTGGCATCACACAATATCACCCTCAAAAGTGAACAACCGGGCCAATATATATGCTCTGAAAGAAGCAGGATGCACACACATACTGGCTACCACTGCATGCGGAAGTCTGAGAGAAGAGATCAAAAGAGGAGAACTGGTAATCCCCGATCAGTTCATCGATTTCACTCATCACCGTATCCATA
>DAINPM010000119.1:0-1757 GCA_036743455.1 Bacteroidales bacterium
CGCATCCCGGCAGGTATTTCTTAAACAGGTTGATCGTTTTTAACTGGTTCTGCCTTATTATCAGTTCAGCTTTTGCAACCTCATCACGGTCAGTAGGACTGACAGGGAGGCGGTAATTTACTTTGATGAACATCAGATAGTTATCGTGAACGGTAGTGGTTATGAGTCCTGCACCCAGTTCTCTCATGCCATCAAGGTACTCCTTCGGCAACCCTGTACTTCCCAGTGCCGATCCCTCACTCCCAAACCTTACTATCTGATTCTCTTTCCCGTCCCGTATGCCAAATGTCAGCTGACCTACCGAGTTAATGCTTCTAAGGTATTCATAAAGCTTCTCGATATTAACATTGGCAACTCCCATACTGTTGCATACTGAATGGTCGTTCAGTTCAATAAATGATGCTCCGGCACGGGCTGAAAGGTCACCGTATGCAGTGCAGTCAATAAAACAATTTGCTTTGAACAGCTCTCTTCCGTTTTTGCTTTCGGTAATTACACCTTCTATTGCGGAACCTTTTCTCACAGCATCTGTTACCATTGTATTGACATATATGAAAACACCTGCTTCGGCAAGCATTTCAAATGCAATGAGCTTATACAATTCTGTGTCAATTGAAGTGCAGGCAGAATCATAATCATAATTTGTTGTCATTTCATTATGACCTGAAGTGCCTCCCACTGCAAGCAGCCTGTCGATAATTTCCTGAGGAATACCGACAACGACCTGCCTTTTTTCAACACCCGGGAAAGCTTTCCATAAGTTAAAGAAGCTGTGAAGGGCTGTCCCCCCTTCAACAACAGTCCCTCCCGGATATCCCCTGGTTTCAATAAGAGCCGTTTTCGCTCCCTGACGTGCGGAAGCAATAGCTGCAATAACACCGGCAGTCCCTCCTCCGGCAACCACAACATCAAATTCCCTTTCAGGGATATTGTTTTTTTCATTATCCTGCAATCCGGATCCAACAGGATCCGGATTAATGCCCATCCCGATC
This sequence comes from Bacteroidales bacterium, assembly GCA_036743455.1. Lineage (GTDB taxonomy): Bacteria > Bacteroidota > Bacteroidia > Bacteroidales > VadinHA17 > LD21. The sequence goes on from DAINPM010000119.1 coordinate 993, forward strand.
GAAGGAAAGGCAATACCGGCCATAAGAACATTTCTTGAGAAGATTCTGCGGTTCATTTCTGTCAGATATTAAGTATGATTTTTAAAATTTATACCGTATCAAAGTACTATTATTCTTTTATTTTAAAAAGGAATTAGTTTTTAAAATAGATGACTGCACATGAAATCCGGCAATATCTTTATTTGTTGCCGTTACTGGCACACAGTATCTGGTAAAAATTTATTTACTCTTATCTTCCATTTTACACTTTTTTTGTGTAAACCTATTTCAGGACAAGACAGTTGGTAATTCCAGCTATCAGGCCCCGGCCAATGTAATTTAATAATGACATAATGGCGTCTTTTTTGAATGTGTTATATGACATTGTGGCATTTGCTAGGCAGAATAATGAGTTTTTGGAACAGGGCCGGAAAAATCAATGATATTTTTAATTATCTGATATACATGAGGATACGATAAAAGTATTTAGTGATAATATTTGTTCTGGCATACAGTTTGATTTTTTTAAAGAGAAATATAAAAGAATGTAATGTCTAACTTAAAAAAAATGGAGGATTGAGCCATGACTTTAGCAAGATTATCAAACAACTGGTTTCCATCTTTTCCTTCATTGATAGACAGGTTCTTTGAAGGAGACATGATGGATTGGAATACCTGGAATTTTGCAGGTAGCGATTCTACTTTACCTGCCGTTAACGTAAAAGAAAACGATAACGAGTACATGATTGAAGTGGCTGCCCCCGGAATGAAGAAGGGCGACTTCAA
>DAINPM010000119.1:1857-3703 GCA_036743455.1 Bacteroidales bacterium
ATCACCCGGGTACACTGCTGATAATAATCCGGTACTGATCAGGGAGATCCTTACGATGCTGCGAGATATAATCCCGCAAGATGCGGACAGGTAGTCTGCTTAAAGGCTGCTTTAAACAAAGTCAGATAAGACAAAAAAATAAAATGTAAAACTTAAAATTATGGAGGGCTATGACATGAAAAAATATGGAACACTTATTATTTCAGCAGTACTAGGCAGCGCCCTGACTATAGGTACCTTTATGCTTTTTGGCAATAACAATGGTAACACTGTTAAGATAGAACATCTGTCAGGTTCCCCGGTAGTGGGAGCTACCTATACTGTAACGGAAGACGGAGAGGTTGTACCTCTTGAGTTTACAACAGTCTCAAAACAAGTGATGCCTGCTGTTGTACATATTAAATCAACACAGGTACAAAACACAGGCAATTATCAATACAGGGGTAATCCTGATCCTTTCAGGGATTTTTTTGATGATGATATTTTTGAATATTTTTTCGGACCGGAGTTCAGGTTTGAATCTCCCCGGCAGCAACAGCCCCGTGGTCCGCAGGCACGAGTAGGAGCCGGTTCAGGGGTTATAATAAATGCCGATGGTTATATAGTAACAAATAATCATGTTATTGACAATGCCGACGACATTGAAGTCACTCTTGACGATAACCGCGTTTTCAAGGCTAAGGTAATAGGTACTGATCCTTCAACAGATATTGCCCTGTTGCAGATAAATGAAAAGGGTCTGCCTTATCTGCCACTGGTTAACTCTGATGATGTTGAAGTGGGAGAGTGGGTTCTGGCTGTCGGTAATCCTTTTAACCTGAATTCGACTGTTACCGCCGGGATCGTCAGCGCAAAAGGCCGTAGTATACATATCCTGCCGGACCGCAGTGCTATTGAGTCCTTTATTCAGACAGATGCTGCCATCAATCCGGGTAACAGCGGAGGAGCCCTGGTTAATCTGCAGGGTGGACTAATAGGTATCAATACCGCTATTGCCAGTCCTACCGGCGCTTATGCCGGATATGGATTTGCCGTACCTTCGAATATTGTATCGAAAGTAGTGGAAGATCTTCTTAAATACGGGATGGTACAGAGAGGCTATCTCGGATTGATAATAAGAAGTGTCGATGGTAATCTGGCAAAAGAGAAAGATCTGAGTGTTACTACCGGTGTGTATGTAGACAGTATATCAGTCAACAGTGCGGCAGGAGATGCAGGAGTGAAGCCGGGTGATGTTATTCTTGAAGTCAATAACAGCCCTGTAAAAACTTCAGCAGAACTGCTCGAAATGGTTGCCCTTTATCATCCTGGTGATAAAGTTGCTCTTAAGATTGACCGTAAAGGAAAAGAAATGGACTTCCTTGTAACACTCCGTAATCAGGAGGGTAAGGAGAAACTGTATGAGAAAGACAGTGAAGAAGTTCTTGGCTTATTGGGTATCCAGGTTGAAGAACTCGACAAAGAGACAAGACGTAAACTGGATATTGACGGAGGATTACGGGTCACACAGTTATCCACAGGGATAATAAGGCGTCATACCGATATGAGAGTTGGCTTTATAATAACAAAAGCCGACGGCAAAGTGATGAGAACAACAGAGGATCTTGTCAAATACCTTGAGAATAAAAAAGGTGGTGTGATGCTGGAAGGAATTTATGAAGACTATCCGGGCACGTATTACTATGCCTTCGGATTATAGTCCTCCATAATATAGATATACCCGGAGACAAAACCATGTCTCCGGGTTTTTTATCCGGTTCAACAAATACAGAATAATCCATTAATACACAGGATACCTGTTATTTGTCCCGGGAATATTTTTCCTGTTTTGTGCGAAAGACACCCC
>DAINPM010000120.1:0-3670 GCA_036743455.1 Bacteroidales bacterium
GCCTCTTCATCGCTTTTTGCAGAAGTGACAAAAGTGACCTGCAAGCCCATTATCCTGGTAACCTTGTCAAGATCGATCTCAGGGAATATTATCTGTTCAGTTATACCGAGTGTATAATTTCCTTTTCCGTCGAGTTTGGCATTAATACCCTTGAAATCGCGGATACGGGGTAATGCTACAGCTATCAGTCTTTCAAGGAATTCATACATCCTGTCTTTCCTCAGAGTAACCATTATACCAATTGGCATATTTTTTCTTAGTTTGAAATTGGATATATCCTTTGAGGAATAGGTAAGAACTGCTTTTTGTCCGGTTATATCTGATAATTCCTTCACACCGGATTCCAAAAGTTTCTTGTCAGCTATTGCCTGTCCAACACCCTGATTGAGTACTATTTTCTCCAGCCTGGGCACCTGCATTACAGTAGGATAACCAAATTCCTTTATCAATGCAGGGACGATCTCGTCTTTATACTTTTTTTTCAGCGCGGGTACATACATTATTTAATCTCCTCTCCTGATTTTTTTGAATATCGCACTAACTTATCTTTATCGTTCAGTTTTCTCCCTATACGGGTAGGACTTCCTGAAGCCGGGTCAATAAGCATCAGGTTTGAAATATTGATTGGGGCTTCCTTTTTTAAAATCCCGCCTTGGGGGGCTTTTGAATTGGGTTTGGTATGCTTCGAAATAAGGTTTATTCCTTCCACAATAGCCCTGTTATCCTTTCTGTCAACCTCAAGAACCCTTCCTTTCTGACCTTTTGATTCTCCGGTTATTACCATGACCGTATCACCCTTTTTAATATGTATCTTCTTTTGCATCGTTGTCGTTTTTATAATTACAACACCTCTGGTGCCAGTGAGACAATTTTCATGTATTTTTCACGGAGCTCTCTGGCTACCGGACCGAAAATACGTGTTCCTCTCACCTCATCCTGGTTAGTCAGCAGTACTACTGCATTATCATCAAATCTTATATACGATCCGTCTGAGCGACGTATTTCCTTTTTTGTTCTTACAACAACAGCCCTACTCACTGTTCCTTTTTTTGCCTCGCCTGAAGGAAGTGCTGATTTGACACTCACAACTATTTTATCGCCTACAGTAGCGTATCGTTTTTTGCTACCACCCAGCACCCGGATACATAAGACCTCCTTGGCGCCCGAATTATCGGCTACTAAAAGCCTGCTTTCCTGCTGTATCATAATTACTTGGCCCTTTCAATTACTTCAACTAGTCTCCAGGCTTTGTTTTTACTCAGAGGCCTGGTCTCTGATATCCTGACAGTATCGCCGATATTACATGTATTTGACTCATCATGAGCCATCAGCTTTCTGGTTCTGTTTATAAACTTACCGTAAATAGGATGTTTAACTTTCCTTTTGACGGCAACAACAATCGATTTGTCCATCTTGTTGCTGACAACAACCCCTGTACGTTCTTTTCTGAGATTCCTTTCCATTGCTTATTCCAGGCTAATTAGATTTCTGTGTTAATTCTCTTTTCCGTAACTCGGTAAGCAAACGGGCTATAGTGATTCTTGCCTGTTTTAGCTTTTGCGTGTTATCAAGGGGTGTAATGGCATGATTAAGTCTCATACGCACCAGCATAGTCTTTTCTGTATCGATCCTTTCGATCAGATCAGGTGTGCTTAATTCCCTTATTTCTGAAGTTTTCATTTTATATACTTATTTATTACTCTACGTAATCGCGTCTTACCACGAATTTGGTTGATATTGGCAGTTTCTGGGCACCCAGGCGAAGGGCTTCCTTTGCTACTTCAAAAGACACTCCTTCAGCTTCTAGAAGGATACGGCCCGGAGTGACAGGTACTACAAATCCCTCGGGAGCTCCTTTACCTTTACCCATACGAACTTCTGCAGGTTTTTTTGTTATTGGCTTGTCGGGAAAAACCCTTATCCAGAGCTGTCCTTCACGTTTCATGTGACGTGTCACAGCCTGACGGGCAGCTTCCAGCTGTCTTCCGGTAATCCAGCACTGCTCAAGGGCCTTGATGCCGAATGACCCGAATGCCAGTTGGTTGCCTCTCTGTGCATTCCCTTTCATTTTCCCCTTCTGTGCCCTCCTGTATTTTGTCCTTTTTGGTTGTAACATGGTTCAATATCTTAAATTGTTATATTCTGCTACCTGTTCCTCTGCTTTCCTTTCTTAAGGCCTTTGGCCTTGGCATTCCTGGCACCGATATTCGGACTAAGATCTCTTTTACCATAAACCTCTCCGTTGCATATCCACACTTTTATGCCAATAAGGCCAACTTTTGTATGAGCTTCTGCAAGAGCATAATCAATATCAGCCCTGAAAGTATGGAGAGGGATTCTGCCTTCCTTATATGTCTCTGTCCTTGCCATCTCAGCACCTCCAAGACGACCAGACACCACTATCTTAATACCTTCTGCACCCATACGCATGGTTGATGCTATAGCCATCTTAACAGCTCTTCTGTAGGAAATCTTACCTTCAATCTGACGCGCAACATTGCTGCCAACAATATTGGCATCAAGTTCCGGTCTCTTAACCTCAAAAATATTTATCTGAACTTCTTTCTTTGTTATCTTCTTAAGCTCTTCCTTCAGCTTGTCTACTTCCTGCCCTCCCTTACCAATGATAATACCCGGACGGGCTGTATTGACAGTAACCGTGATAAGCTTAAGAGTTCTTTCAATAATAATCTTTGAGATACTGGCTTTGGCCAGCCTGGCATTCAGGTATTCCCTGATCTTTGTATCTTCAACAAGTTTTCCGGAAAAGTCCTTTCCTCCATACCAGTTTGAATCCCAGCCCTTAATAATACCCAGTCTGTTTCCTATCGGATTAACTTTTTGTCCCATCTGAATTAGTTTGATGTGTTTTCAATTTCATTATTTCTGCTATCCAGGACAAGAGTTACATGATTTGACCTTTTTCTCAGTCTGTAAGCTCTTCCCTGGGGGGCTGTCTGGAGCCTTTTCAGGGTACGACCTCCATCGACATGAATTCTCTTTACATAGAGGTTACTGTCTTCGATCCTTATGCCTTCATTTTTTGCCTGCCAGTTGGCAATGGCAGAAAGGAGCAGTTTTTCAAGTCTGCGTGAAGCCTCCTGTGGACTGTATTTCAGAATATCAAGGGCTCTGTTCACATCCTTTCCGCTGATCAGTCCGGTAACCAGCCTCATCTTTCTTGGCGATGTAGGACAGTTTCTCAGGACAGCATGGTACATGGTCTTTGCTGCCTCTTTTCGCTGTTCAGCTGTATTTCTTTTTCTTGCACCCATCTCTGTAATAGTTTTTCAATTATTTTTTATTTCCGGAATGCCCTCTGAATGTTCTGGTAGGTGCAAATTCGCCAAGTTTATGACCTACCATATTCTCTGTTACATACACAGGGATAAATTTGTTTCCGTTGTGAACTGCTATAGTATGCCCGACAAAGTCAGGGGATATTACTGATCTCCTTGACCAGGTCTTGATCACTGATTTCTTTACTCCTTCATTCATCTCAAGAACTCTCTTCTCAAGCTTGTAATCTATAAAAGGTCCTTTTTTAATTGATCTGCTCATATTATATCAGTTATTTTTTCCTTCTCTCCAAAATATGTTTTGCAGAATATTTTTTAATATCCCTTGTTTTGTATCCTTTGGCGGGCATACCATTACGTGATCTTGGATG
>DAINPM010000121.1:0-3664 GCA_036743455.1 Bacteroidales bacterium
CAGGGAGGATGGTATTACCTGGACTCTCCGCCTGTAACCCTGCCCGGGAAAGAACACAGGCCGGCCTATACTTCCGACGGAGATTATTTCTCCAAACCAAATGCAGAAGATATATTCGATGCTGTCTATAAGATAATGAAAGAAGCACGTCCGGATAAATACCCGACAGAAGCCCGGTACCCGGATACAAAAAGCTGATCGACGATCCTGAAAAATCACTTTCTCTGACGATTATGCAAAAGAAATACCTGGTGTAACACTCCTTCACGTTTGCTTCGGCCCACGAGCCGGTCAGTTTGAAGGAAGTATATAATTATTTGCTAAATAATCTTTTTTTGGGCAATCTAATTTATAACTTTGTACTATTGCATTAATAATGACAGAGTATGGAACCGGAAGCCGATCTTTTTAAAATACTTCCTGAAGATAAAATTCCGCAAAAAGGCAAGATCCTTATCTCTGAACCTTTTCTGCCTGATAATTTTTTCAACCGGACTGTTGTTTACCTCGCTGACCATACAAAAGATGGGTCAGTGGGCTTTATTCTCAACAGACCCCTGGATATAAAGGTACGCGAAGCTGTTTCAGGTTTTGATAACCTGGATAAATATCTCAATCTGGGAGGACCTGTCTCTCCGGATACCCTTCATTATCTTCATTGCATGGGTGATGATATCCCCAAAAGTGTATGGGTTGATGAAAATATATACTGGGGCGGAGATATTGAGTATATACGGAATCTGATAGACCAGGAGAAGATGAATAAATCCCAGATCAGATTCTTTCTTGGTTACTCCGGATGGGCTGCAGGTCAGCTTGAAAAAGAATTGAAAGATAATTCATGGGTTATAGTGAAAGTTAGCAACGATATAGTATTGAATGACAATAATGCTGATAAGAACTGGAAAAGAGTTCTGAGAAGCCTTAATAATAAGTACCGTATCTGGGCTGATTTTCCCGAATCACCGGATATGAATTAAATATGCAGTATCTTAAATGTCAATTCTTTGAGCAGATCTCCTGCTTCACTGCTTAAATCCCCGAAACCTTTGGATTTCATATCGTAGGTTCTTAGTAAACTAATGATATACACTGTTTTTGCAACATTGTAAAATGAAGCTGCCTGTTCATAATCCCTGACAAAAAAAGGATTTATTTTCAGTACAGCTGCAACATTGTTTTTCGATTTATCAGGAAGGTAATGATATGTAAGCACTTTGCTGAAATAACTGTAGAGAGAAGCAATTGTGACTATAATGGGATTATCCTTCGGGTTATTGGCGAAGTGCTGTATTATCATATTGGCTTTCAGTATGTTCCTTTCGCCAATGGCTTTTTGAAGCTCAAAATTGTTATAATCCTTGCTGATACCAATATTTTTTTCAATCAGTTCAGTCGTTATTAAAGGATTCCCGGAAGGAAGGGTAATAAGTAGTTTGTCAAGTTCATTGGCTATTTTGTGAAGGTCAGTCCCGAGGTACTCGGTTAGCATCGCGCTGGCATCGGGTCTGATCTTTATTCCCTTATTCATAAGATATCTCTCAATCCATGCAGGCACCTGATAGTCACGCAGTCGTGGAGATTCGAAATAAACAGCGTCTTTATCAAGGGTTTTATATAGTTTAGTCCTTTTGTCAAGTGTCTTGTATTTATAATTTATAACCAGGATGGTTGAAGGGAGAGGATTTTCAGCATACACGTTAAGATCTTCAATCTTTTTAAGCGATTGGGCTTCCCTGACAATTATTACCTGGTGACTGGCCATCATGGGGAAGCGTCTTGATAACTCTGTAATTGCAGGGACAGAAGTATCTTCTCCATACAATACAATCTGGTTGAATGATTTTTCAGATTCCTCCAGGACATTTTCTTCAATAAAGCTGGTGATTATGTCAATGTAATAAGGTTCTTCTCCTGCAAGGAAATAAACGGGCCTGAATATTCTCTTCCTGAGATCAGATAATATTTTATCGCAACTTACTGTCATCAGAATCTCAGGTGTTTTACTGAAACGCCGTTTTCCTTTATTTCTCTCAATGCGTCAATTCCAATTCTGAGATGTGTTTCAACATATTTCCCGGTTACCATTTTATCGCTCTCTTCAGTCTTTATACCTGTTGATATCATAGGCTGGTCCGAAACCAGAAGAAGGGCACCCGTAGGGATCTCATTTGCAAAACCCACAGTGAAAATTGTTGCTGTTTCCATATCAATAGCCATTGCCCTTGTTTTAATAAGATATTTTCTGAAACGTTCATCATATTCCCATACTCTTCTGTTGGTTGTGTATACCGTTCCTGTCCAGTAATCCTTCTTATAACGGATAATAGTTGCAGAAATGGCACTTTGTAGTTGAAAGGCCGGCAGGGCAGGAACTTCAACAGGAAGGTAATCATTTGAAGTACCGTCGCTTCTGATTGCAGCAATGGGCAGAATCAGATCACCGACAGTGTTTTTTTTCTTCAGACCACCACATTTGCCAAGGAAGAGAACCGCTTCCGGATCTGTTGCACTTAAAAGGTCCATCACGGTAGCAGCATTGGGGCTGCCCATACCAAAATTCAGTATTGTTATCCCGTCGTATGTAGCACTGGGTATGTTTCTGTCCCTTCCTTCAACTTCAACATTATGCCAGCGGGCAAACAGCTCAACGTAATAAAGGAAATTTGTCAGAAGGAAATATTTACCGAAACTGTCTGTTCTCTTTCCGGTGTATCTGGGAAGCCAGTTATTAACAATCTCCTCTTTGGTTTTCATCTTAGTAGGCGACTAATGTTTATCTCTGTATATTTGTAATAAGCTTTGAGTAACTTATACTTTTCTTCTGCATAAACAGAATTCAGAAGGTCTTAAAGTAGTTACCACTTGTCTTCAAAAGTACAAAACAAAGTTGAAACAGTTAAATCTGCCGGAGTATTCATTCAGAATTATCTTGCAAAAGGGCAAGGAAATGATCTTTGATCCCTTACGGAAAAAATTTGTCAGGCTTACTCCTGAAGAATGGGTAAGACAAAACTTTGTTCAGTATCTTGTGAATGAAGGTAATTATCCTCCGGGACTGATAGGGATAGAGGTGTTGTTTATTTATAACAGTCTGAGGAAAAGGGCTGACATACTTGTTCATAACAGGCTTGGAGAACCGGTAATGATCGTTGAATGTAAATCGCCTGTTATCAGACTCAATGATGAAGTGTTTGACCAGATAGTCACTTATAACATGCATTTAAAAGTTCCCTATCTGGTTGTCACTAACGGGATGCTTCATTATGCATGTGTATTTAACGGTGAGGAAAACAGATATGATGATCTGCTTTCAATACCTTTTTATGAAGAACTTACGGGATAAATAATATGATAAGGGTTACTTGTGCCATAATACGGAATGAAGAAGATGAGATCCTTGTTGTCAGGAGGGGAGGCGACAGTGATCATCCTTTCAAGTGGGAGTTTCCCGGAGGTAAGGTAGATGATGGTGAGAGTGATGAAGAATGCATACTACGTGAGATAAGGGAGGAATTATCTCTTGATATAGTGATATTTTCCAGGCTGCCGGAGGTTGATCATGATTATGGCAGTAAGCATATTCTTCTTATCCCATTTATATGTGACACACTGGATGTAATACCGGAGTTGTCGGAGCATGTGGCTTATGAATGGATAAAGG
>DAINPM010000122.1:0-3449 GCA_036743455.1 Bacteroidales bacterium
CTCTTTTTCAGTACCCGGAGCGGGACTTGAACCCGCACAGGCATTACTGCCCACTGGATTTTAAGTCCAGCGTGTCTACCAATTCCACCATCCGGGCTAATTAGTACATGTCTTTCGTTTTCACAGAACTGCCTCATCTCCCTTACAGCGATCCGTGGGGACCATTGAAGGTCATGCACGGGACTGCAAATTTACATAAATAATTAATTTTTTACCAACACGGGCTTACCCAATCCTGCTTTTTCCAGTTTTCCCATCTGACTGGCAGCATCACCTGCAACAACATAATACATCCTTTCAGGATCAATGTATTTTCTCACCATTTCAAGTTGTTTATCTGTAGTCAGTTCTTTCACATAGGCTTCTTCCTGTTTAATATAATCATAAGGCAGATCATAGGCTGTCATAGTACCTAACATACTGAGCAAATTGTTCAAAGTCTCAAAACGAAGAGCATTACTCTTGATAAGGGCCGATTTTGTAAAATCAATATATTCCTGAGGCATATCTTTGCGGTATTTTGCCATCTCATCCCTGAAAATACTAACCGATTCAAGAGTAGCATTTGTACTGACACTGGAAGATGCTATAAATGAACCATAGAAATCAGAACCTGTTATGCCTGATCTGGCACCATAGGTATATCCCTTTTCTTCCCGGAGGATAAGGTTCAATATACCATTAAAAGAGCCTCCCAGTTTATAATTGGCTACATAGGCCGGATAAAAATCCGGGTTTGTCCGTGACAGAGAAGGTGTTCCGATAGCTATAACCGATTGTTTTGCTCCGGGAACATCAACAAAATACAATTCAGGTTTTTCAGGTGGTCCCGGAAGATTGAATTCAGGGAAGACTACCTCTTTTGGTTGCCACATCACTGCCAGATCCTTAAGTGAAGTTTCAACTCTTTTCTGATCAACATCTCCCACAATAAGAAATCTTGAAACAGATGGTGAGAAATATTTTTCATAGTAATCCTTAAGGTCGTCTATTGTTATCGAAGAGACAGTTTCCTCTGTCCCAGACACATCAACAGCGAGGATATTATCGCCGAAAATCAATTTGTTGATTGTCCGTTCAGCCAGGTAATCCGGATCAGCTTCATTTCTTTTCAGGGTATTTATTACCCGGCTTTTAGCCAGTTCAAATTGTTCTTCATCCCATCTTGGTTCGAGTAACATCTCCCTGACCAGTTCAACAGTTTTTTCATAATTTCTTGAAAGGGTACTAACGTTCACCGATATATCCTCATTATCAGCTGAAAACCTTATTGATGCTCCCAAAAGGCCAATAGCATCTTCCAGTTCTTCCGGTGTTTTATTCCTGGTACCTTCATTAAGCATTGTTGCGACCAGACTGGCAAGGCCGGCTTTATTCATATTATCCAGGACATGACCTCCTTTTATTATCAATGAATATTGGACAAGGGGCAATTCACTCTGTGTTATACCCCACAATTTAATTCCGTTTGACAGAGTATCAGTCCACGGAAGAGGTATTTTTACTTCCGGGTCGGGACCGACAGGAGGTTTAATGCTCCGGTCAAATTTTGCAGGAGTTTTAACAATCGGTTCTTCAACCACATCAGTTAACAGCACTTCAGCTGCATTGGAAATATCTTCCTCAACGACCCCTGCATCAACTGATCCTTCAACAGCCAGCTCTGTCTGTCCCTTAGGCACAAAGCTTGTCTGAACATACTTACCTTCTTTTATATATTTATTATATACCTCCCATATTTCGTCTGAAGTTACAGCTTTAATATTTGCAAGGTCATTTTTATAGAATCCGGGATCTCCGGTATACATTGCATATTCAGCCAGGGTAAAAGCTTTGCCCTGGACACTGGCCAGACGGTTGTAAAAACTCGTTTCATATCCGGCTTTGATCCTGGTGATATCTTCTTCCGTAAATCCTTCAGCTTCAAATTTTTCCAGTCCTTCAAATATTGCTTTTTCAACTTCAGTAAGATTTGTACCGGGATTGGCTGTTACAGAGATCATGAAATAACCGGACAGTTCCTGAGCACTATTCCCTGCCTGTACACGGGAAGTAAGCTTTTTATCCTTTACCAGTACAGTGTAAAGAGGGGCTTTCTTTGTATTTGCAAGCAAATTTCCCAGGAAATACAAAGCATAAGAGTCTTTTGAATAGCGTTCAACAGTTGGAAAAACCATATTAAGTTGTGGAGCCCTGGCAAAATTATCTTCATGAAAGAGTCTGACAGTGGAAGGCAGTGATACGGGTATGGGTTCTCTTTCTTCAACAGCTTCGCCTGCCGGTATCTCACCAAAATACTTCTCCACCAGGGTTTTCACCTCTTCCTTTTCAATATCTCCTGTGATAGCCAGATATGCATTGGATGGAATATAGAATTTTCTGTGAAATGCTTTCACATCTTCTACAGTAGCATTGACAAGATCCTTCATCTCTCCTATCACTGTCCAGCTATAAGGATGACCTTTGGGAAACAGATTTTTCAATATCACTTCACTTGTAAAACCATAGGGAGCATTATCGTAACTCTGACGTTTTTCATTCATGACAACATTCTGCTGGTTGATAAAAGCTGTCTGTGTTACTGTATTCTCCAGGTATCCCATCCTGTCTGATTCCATCCAGAGGACCATCTCCAGGGCATTCTTCGGAACGACCTGGTAATAATTGGTTCTGTCCTGACTGGTACTACCGTTCAGTGAACCTCCTGCTGCCTGAATATTCCTGAAGAGTTCATCCTCTCCTACATTTTCAGATCGCTGGAACATCATGTGTTCAAACAGATGTGCAAATCCGGTTTTCCCTGGTACCTCACGACTGGATCCCACGTGATAGTAAACAGCAACAGAAACAATTGGATCTGATCTGTCTTCAGTAAGAATTACGGTGAGCCCATTTGGAAGTGTATATTTCTCAAAAGGGATTGATAGTTCTGATTGTCCCGGCTCCCGGCTACAGGATCCCATAAACAGTGCTAAGATAGCAGGCATTATTAAAAAATATTTTTTCATGCTTAATTGTAAAATTTCTTATTAAAAAAGTTCGTGTTTGTTTTATGTATACAGATAACACATTCATTTATTCGTTTGTTTAAAATAAAAATTCAAAGTAACAAAAATTAACATTAGCGAGGCTTTGTTTGAAGATAAAAAAAAATTCTTATTTTTGCCCCTGAATAAGCGGGAGTAGCTCAGTTGGTAGAGCATAACCTTGCCAAGGTTAGGGTCGCGGGTTCGAGTCCCGTCTCCCGCTCAGGTAAAAACATAAATTGTTTCAAAGAGGGTGTCTCAAAAGGGCACCTTTTTTCTGTTACTGAAAATCATCCGTTGAGGACTGATCATATATAATATTGTCACAAAGAGAAGCTGCCTCATTATAAATGAGGCAGCTTCTCTTTGTGGTGCCACCGGGAATCGAACCAGGGACACACGGATTTTCAGTCCGTTGCTCTA
>DAINPM010000123.1:0-2988 GCA_036743455.1 Bacteroidales bacterium
AAAAATATATTGTATACCCTCCCGGGGATATTTGTTGTCTGATAATTCTTTTTTAAGTGTCAGGAATCGTACATAAAACTCAATTGATTTTCAAGCGTCTTTGGATACATTATTGATCATTCCTGATAGTCATTTTTTTTATACCCGATAAGGTATAAATCGAATATGAAAGAAGGATAGACAACTCTTCTACCAACTCAAAATCAATAATTCATTTTGCCTCATTGCCGATAGTCATACTAAATATTTTGAGAATAATCCCATTAAATAATTTTATCTGGAATTAATTTAAATAAAAAGAAGAATTGTTAGTTTTTATTAGATTCGAACAAAATAAAATCCGTATTTTTAATTGTCGGAACAGCTCATAAAGGACTTTCTATAGTACGACAACTTTATAACAGTGTGAAAAGCAGTTATAAGAAAATTAACTATTAATCAGAAGCAGAAATGTATCAGAAAAAAAGCGAAATTATCGGGAGAATTCAATCTTATCACAAGCAGGTCAGGGAATTGTATATCCAGATTAAGACAAAGATTGATAATTCAGACAGTAAAAAGCTTATTGACAGACTATGTGAGATCGAAACAGATCGTATTGATTATCTTGAAAAAAGAAGAAAAGTTGCAGAGGCGATGAATTGCTGGCTAGATTTTCCTGATGAAAAACTGAGCACCCAGATCACAGAGTGCTTCAAAAAAATCAATCTTGAATCTGATATCACCGTAGAAAAACTTATAGACATAGAACTGCATTTCAGTGATTGCCTTATCAAGCTGTACGGAATATTGTCGTCACAAAACGAACTGAATGTCCCTAAAGGTTGTGAGACAGTTTCAAATATTTTTCACTATATGCAGAAAGACGCAAAAAAGAAGAGATGTCTCTTCTGCGATATGCTGAAACATGATTAACTTCCCGGGTAAAAAGTAAAAACTGCCATGACCGGTTATAAGCATTCGATTTAAACCGGTTCAGTCGCGTACACATCTGACAGAAAACCCGTCTCTTTTATAATAGTAATCAGCCCTGATCACCTCGGCTGAGATGTATGAAAGTACAAAACCCCAGGCATAAAGGGGATCAACAGAATGTCCGTCTGCAGTCCACCAGTAACCATACCTTCCCATGTTGTCAAAAATGGATGTTGCACCCCTGGCACCACCCGGGAGTCCTGTAAATTTCACCTCATCTGTTGCATCTGTGTTCGGAGAAGTCCAGTGTACAGTTCCTGTTTCCTTCAGTTTGCCTCCGGCAACACTTTCGCCACCAAGATAATCGGTCAGAACCGACCAGTCACTGTTTGAGGGTATGTGCCATCCGGAAGGGCATAATTTCCCGGTATTTACAGCATACCAGTTGTACAGCGCCCCGTAATTTTGTTCAGTATTCTCTGCATTGTTATTGTAGTAACAGAACGCTGGTGTGACTATTGTTCTCCATGTCACAGAATCAGCAACAAGAGGAATCACCGTGCCATCATTATACCTGGTGGTCTTCAGGTTTTCACCCATCCATTCCTGTGTTCCGATAAGCACAGTCCTGTATACATTGCCATCGGTATCTGTCACCTTGAAGGTGTCAACATTTATCGTCCCTGAAACCGCTATATCTCCTCTGACCAGCAGATCATTAAATATGTCAAGCACTCCAGAAATGCCGATTGTATCTGTTGCAGCCCTCATAAGTGAGCGACGTGTAAGGTTCTGTTCAATACCTATTATGTTAAAAGTAGAAGAGACTTCAGGTGTCAATTTGCGTACATAGAAATTTGAACTGTCCGGTTTGATCTCCATATAATTCAATCCTGCTGTCTTGGTGGCATCAAAACCACCCACGGCAAATCCTCCTTTAAGTTTTTTTGCTTCCGGATCAGAATCTATATATATCCTTACACTGTCGGCACTTACATTAAAATAATCCTGTGCCGTTCCTTTAGTCAGATCATATCCTCCAACGGCGAAGCCTCCTTTTTGTTTCTTGGTAAGCGGATTTGTGTCAAGAAATATTCTGACACTGTCCCTGCCTATAAATAGATATCTTGTCGATTCTGCTTTGTCGGTGCCAAAGCCGCCTACGGCAAATCCCCCCTTTAACCCTTTTTCATCACCATCACTGACATATATCCTGACGCCTTCGTTATATACTGCAAAGACTGTCTGCCCGTTTTTGTTTTTAACCTCAAAAAGAGCCTCCTCCGGTACAGGTGTCTCTCCTTCAATCGTCAGTTTTTTTATTGACCCGGAAAGATCATCAGCCATCAGGGCATAAGGAACCGACCACAGTCTTGAGACTCCCATTGTTTTCCATCCCAGGTAATCAATCTCAGTTTTAATGAATACCGGAGATGAATCCCAGTCTATGTCACTGAAATTTTCAACAGTGCTTGCGGCCTGTCTTGCCCCCCTGCCTATTACCAGTGGTATAAGTCCGAAATTATTGGTTATAACCGTAGAATGGAGTTCCTGCCATATCACAATGGTTCCCAGGGAATCGGCTTGTATGGTTATTCTTACCGGCATCGGAGTGTTTATGATAGGTTCTCCTGAGGCATCCCGGGCAATAGCCTGGTAATTAAATCCCTGAGGAGTCTGGCTCAGAGCCATGGGCACAGGGCTCAGGGCAAGGATCAAGGTAAAAAAAGCGAGTTTTGTTTTCATGATATAAGCTGTTACGACGTTATGGCGTATAGAAATTATATGCCCTGAAGCCTTAATGCCTTTACGCCCTTACACCATTCTTGTACCAGCAAGTTACGAGAAAAAGCAGGGGAAGTCAAGTGCCAGGATAAATACTTATGGCCTGTATCTGAAAATAACACCTTCCTGATCCTCTTTTGATTAATATCATGCAGAATCATTACCAGACTATTTGCTGAATCAGAATTTTTTGAAGCTAATTATTATATTTGTGTGTCAGGCCATAAAAAATTATATGAGTGTCAGGAATCGTACATAAAACTCCATTGATTTTGACTTCGTCGAGCT
>DAINPM010000124.1:0-2217 GCA_036743455.1 Bacteroidales bacterium
CGATAAATTTCAACTGGTCAATGGAAATTTCATCTGCCAGCTCGGCCTGTCTTTTTCTGAACTGAATTGTGACCTGTCCTTCATGTACCCTGTAATGCATCAGTACCTCAGCTATATTTGTGACCGGGAAATATCTTGCTGCTCTTGCCAGAAAGTCATAGTCTGAGGAATAGTAGTATTTCCTTATATATCTCAGTTTATGTTTCTTCAGCAGATCGTGTCTTATTATTACTGATGGATGTATAAAGCAGTTGTTTCGCATCAGCTGTACCTTGATCTTCTGGTAATCACTCTCACGGTACAGATCTCTTTCTTTCCCCAGGACCCTGTAACCGCTGCCGGCCAAGCCATACTGCGGATGTTGTTCCATAAAGAGTACCTGCCTCTCAAAACGGTGAGGAAGTGATATGTCATCGGCATCCATTATGCAGATATACTTTCCCCTGGCAACACGGAGTCCCTTGTTACGGGTCGGATAATTTCTATCGCGGTTATTGAGAAGTCTTATCCTCTTATCCTTAAATGATCTTATTATTTCACGACTACTGTCTGTTGAAGCATCATTTATGATAATAAACTCAAAATCGGAAAACGTCTGTCCCAGTATGCTGCGGATACAATCTCCCACGTACTTTTCGGCATTATATACCGACATTATTACTGATATGCAGGGACTCTTATTGGTCATGGCTGGGGGCGGAGGTCTGAGGGCAGGGAGCTTGGGGCTAAAAGCTCAGAGTTACTGGTGGTAGCGAATGCATTTAATAACAATAATCCTGTACCGGCAAGACCAGTCAGTCCCAGGTTCTGTTTGTTTATTCCGTCAAGGGTCTGGTTCCAGTTTTCTTCATTGTCAATAATGCTGAAGGCTTTTTCAAATGAATCATTCTTTATGAACTCACTCTGGATATCTATTCCGTAGACAAGTCTCTGAAGGTTCAGGGATTGCAGGTCGGAGAGTATCTTCTCATCTCCATCTTCACCTCTGTTTAGCTCTTCGCTGACACTTTCATATAATAAAAGGTACTGGTTCTCCAGGCCGGTATCACTGGTCTGATTAACCGCTCTTCTGGCAAGTTCATTTAGTACCAAAAGGTCTGCCCTGTATTCAGAGGGTTCTTTAGAAACATAATCAGGAATGTATCCTAAAACCTTCCTTACCTTCACTGGGAACAAACCAAGGCGGTCTACTTCCAGAAGAAACCAGAGCAGGGAATTGATCGAGGCAACGCTTAGCTGAAGTATATTGAATTCAAGGTATCTCTTATGAACGAGCAGTCTCTCACATTCGTCGATGAGATATATAAGGTGTTCCTTTTTAATAAGGGTAGTAAGATTATCATCATCATTCTCATGGCCTCGTAGCCGCGAAAGACAATAGTGGCCGTAACCGAACAGGTCGTTCTCACTTTCAAGTAACAGAGGATTATTCAGTATACCACGATAAACGGCATTGTCAATATCTGCAAGGGCTTCATCGGTATCGGCATCCACAAACTTATTCTTTACCAGGTATTCTATACCCCAGCCAATACCTGTCAGTCCGCCTGAAAAACTCAAAGGAGTGTTTTGGGCTATCTCTTCATAGATCTCATCGATAAGTTCTCCGGCGTAATCCGTATATATTTTATTGTTCAGGTAGCGGCCATATTCATAAAAGAAGATAGAGATCCCTGTCTTCCCGTTAAGTAATCCGGGATTATCAATAAAACTGGCATTAATAAGCAATACATTTGCTATACGTTTTAACCTGTCGTCAATCTTCTTCAGATTTATTCTTCCGGTATCCTGATTCATTAGAATATGAATTTACTGCACTTCAACATCATCACAAATTTCCACAATCACAAGGACATAGAGGCAAGAAAAAACCGGAAAAAAACGGAAGAAAACGGAAATTATCGGAAAAAATCGGAAGAAATCGGAAATTGAAATTAGGGAAAGTAGTTATTCATAGAAAACCCGCTGTTTTTTAAGAAAAATAATTTCATCCCGGTTTGATGAAAAACAGGCTAACGGAAGGTCAGAAAAATACAACTATTGGTAAATTGACATACAGAACTTATTATAAGATTATTTTGAGTAAATTTGTTATTATGAATAATCGAAATAAGATATTAAATCGGATAATTGGAATTGTAGATAAAACAGCCCCCGGAGCCGAGATATATTTATATGGTTCCCGGGCCAGAGGTGATGCGAAAAGACTTTCGGATT
>DAINPM010000125.1:0-1779 GCA_036743455.1 Bacteroidales bacterium
CCGCCAGAGCAAATTCACTCTTTGCAAGAGGGTGTCCCAAAAGGGCACCCTCTTTCTGTATAATTAATTGACATTTATTAATCTTCCCCAGATTATCACTTTTATGAGTGATAAAAAAGTAACCTTCAAACCATACGAACAGGAACAGGGTCTGCTTTTCCCAGACTACATGGATGAGCATATCCCTACGGATCACCTTGTAAGAACTATCAACACCGTTATAGATTCACTGAATCTTTCAAAGCTTGAACAAAATTATAAAGGTGGCGGAGCCAGCAGCTATCATCCCCGGATGATGCTGAAAGTAATTGTCTATGCCTACAGCCAGAAAATATATTCATCACGAGGGATTGCAAAAGCCCTGCGTGAGAATATATTTTTCATGTGGCTGAGTGGGAAAAACATGCCTGATTTCAGGACAATAAATCTTTTTCGAAAAAATCGATTATCCGGAGAGTTGAAAGGATTGTTTACCGAGATTGTACGGATACTTCTGGATGGCGGTTTCGTTACAATGAAAGACCTTTTTGTTGATGGTACCAAGCTCGAAGCTGATGCGAATAAATATACCTTTGTATGGAAAAAGTCAACGTTGAGATATAAGGACAAACTTACTGAGCAGGTGAAAGAGCTTTTTCGGTATATTGATCAACTTGAAATGGCGGAAGATCACGAGTATGAAGGCTATGACCTGCCAGAAATGGGAGAACGGGTCACCATTACCTCTGAAGAAATCAAAAAGAGAATTGAAGCACTCAATAGGTCTTTGGGAGAGCAACCAGATAAAGAACTCAAAAAAGTAAAAAAAAAATTAGAGACTGATGCTCTTCCGCGAATGCAGAAATATGAAAAGCATCTGGAAATAATGGACACAAGAAACAGTTATTCAAAAACGGACCCTGATGCCACGTTTATGCGTATGAAAGATGATCACATGAGAAACGGTCAATTAAAGGCCGGTTATAATATTCAGATAGGTACTGAGAATCAGTATATTCTTGCCTATAACATTTACCAGAAACCAACCGATACTACACTCCTCCCTCATTTTTTAGATTCTTTCAAAGAGCAATATGCCATGCTTCCGGAAAATCTTATTGCTGATGCAGGTTATGGTAGTGAAGAAAACTATGAATATATTGAGTCTGCTGAGATCAACTGTTATGTAAAATACAACATGTTTCATAAAGAGAAGAAAAAGAAGTTTAAAGAAAATCCGTATCGGGTAGAGAATCTTATCTATAATAGCGCAGAAGATAACTACACCTGTCCTGCAGACAAAAAATTATTCTATGCCTTTGATAAGGAATATATTACTGATAATGGTTTTAAAACTATAAGAAAAATATATGAATGTGAAGACTGTACAGGATGTATTCACAGGGATCACTGTCATAAGTCACAGTATAATCGCAGAATCCAGGTCAGTCATCGGCTTAATGAATTGAAGAAAAATGCCAGAGATAATCTTGACTCAGGAAAAGGTCTGGAATACAGGAGTCGTCGCTGTGTTGACGTCGAACCGGTGTTTGCTCAGATTAAACATAATAAAGAATACAAGAGGTTCATGAGAAGAGGACTTGAAGGGGTCACTTCAGAGTGGGGCCTGTTATCTATCGTGCATAATCTGACAAAATTACACAATCAGCAAAATGCACTCCGTTAGAGAGAAACATAGCTTCTTTTAAAACACAAAGAGGGTGCCTTACTTATAAGACACCCTCAGTTAAAAAAATTTAATTGCCGATCCAGGCCTTCCCCATTGAAAGGACAGGCTTG